>URSI01000134.1 GCA_900550505.1 uncultured Eubacteriales bacterium | reverse complement strand
CAAGGGCGGCATTATTTTGCTCTGAGTCAACTGTTCAAATACGCTTTCTCAGCTCAGCAGCACAGGCAGTAACCCCCTCGAAGCCGCCAAGGCACTCGTACTCAACTATGATATACTCGCAGACGCCGCAGCTCTTTGCTATCCAGACTGCCTTGTCCCAATCGATGTCATCGCGGCCGATGACCGGTTTATAACCTTCCGCCTTGGAATACGGCTTGAAATGCACCGTAGCTCCGCGATGCGCCCAACGTGCGTACTCTTTGAGAGGGTCAAACCCGGCAGCCATGCAATTTCCGGTGTCTATCTGCATGACCACGTCGTTCGGAGTCCCCTCGCCGAAGAGCTTCCAGCCGTAATTCCCGTCCTCAAAGCACTTATGATCGGCTCCGTGGCTGTGGTAACCAAACCGCATGCCTTCTTTTTTGAGCTTTTCATTCATAACGGTAAAAAGCTCACATGTCCGTTTCCACGCGTCAGTAGAGCATATCATGCTTTCAGGAAGCCCGGGAACTATTATGTAGCGGTTGCCTATGGCACGGTTATACTCAACTGTACTGTCGAAATGCTCGTCGTCGAGTGCATCCCAGCCGGTGTGATATCCCGCAACGGTGAGCCCTGACGACTCGAGCGCAGCACGCATTTCATTTGCGGGAGTATCCCTGTCAAAGCAAAGCTCCACCGCATCGTAGCCGGCTTTTGCGATCTTTTCAAGCGTGGCTGCCTTATCCTCAAGATAAACGTCACGCACCGAATAGACCTGTAATGCCAGAGTTGGTTTTGTCATGTTGGTCTTCCCCTTTCAATTCAATATGGTATCATCCGCTCATAGCGGTAACATCACATGATACGTACCGTCGTGTCAGGCATAGCGACCTCGATATGGACGCTGTTCTCATCAAGCCCGGCACTTATCAGACTCTGCCGGCTCTCGGCCAACGCTATCTCCGGCCGGTTATTTTCGCGACTCAGATGCGCAAGTACCACCGTAGTACAACCTTCACAGACCAGCCTCGGTATGAGCGAGGCACATTCCGCATTGGAAAGGTGCCCGAGTGGTGAAAGCACCCGACGCTTCAGCGACGGTGGATACGAACCGTTCCTGAGCATGTCGACGTCATGATTTGACTCTATCACCACATAACGGCATCCGCACAGTGCCGAGACCACATCCCCGGTGAGCGTACCGATATCCGTAGCATAGCCGAGCTGCGTTCCGTCATCAAACCCCACCCGGTAGCAAACATGCCCCACGGGATCATGCGGAGCGTGCGAAGCCACGACCGTAATGTGTCCGAGTTTTACCTCAACCCCGGTCTCGATTATCCTGATATAAGGTCTTGTCTCCGGAAACGCCGCTATGGCACGTGCTACATCGCGCGTACACACTATCGGTATCTTGTACCTTTTGGAGATCGTAACAAGCCCCCGCGTGTGATCGCTGTGCTCATGTGTTATGAAGACGGCACGAATACTGTGCAGTCCGGTTCCAAGTTCCCCCAAAGCATTTGATATCATCTTGCATGATACCCCGGCGTCTATCAATATTGATTCGCCCTCGTGCGTGATGTAGCAGCAATTTCCCGAAGAGCCGGAAAACAACATATATGCCTCAGCCATCAGCTCACCCACGATGCAAGCAGCCCGGCGAGTGAGCCGTCTGTGGTCATTGCAATAAGATAATCGATCAATGAAACGGCTATCAGCGGAAGCGCCAGCAACGCCGTAAGCTGAGCCGCAACATGTCTGCGCTTTTCCTCTACCGACGTATCAGGCGAAAGCTCAAACTTCCCGAAGCCGCGGTTCAGCACAGTGAACGCTACCATAAGTATACCGGCGATAGTAAGGCACACGGCAAGCGCCGTAATACCGTAAACATTGTACAGCGCAATATAGCCGGACCAACTTATAAATGCCCAGGCAACAAGTAAAACCGCTTTTGTCCGATCGCTCATCACAGCAACCTCGTAGCACCTGCCGAACGCACATTCAGGCAACGGCAGCTGCCCGCCCCGAAAACCGATTCCATACGGCTGCGGTATTGCTCAAGCCGAGCCGGATCCAGGAATGCCTGCACCGTACCGGCAAAGCCGCCGCCGTGTACACGACACACCACGTCACCGCTGAGCGCAAGCGCCAGCGGGAGTCCCTGCTGCTCCGGAGCGGCGGGCGAATACAGATTTTGAAGATACTTGAACGACGAATCTCCGGAACGGCGGACAACATCGAGAAAGCCTTCCCTGTCACAGTTCTCCACGGCGTCGGCAGCCTCAAATACGCGCCGGTTTTCCGCAAAGAAATGAGCTGCACGCAGCAACGCGCGATCCGAGCAAGTTCCGCGCAAACGCGCGAGCGAATCGTAAAATTCCCCCTCGTCCGCATCGCGGAGCACGGAACAGCCGAGTTCAAGTGCGACCGCCTTCATTTCTGCCGGTATCGAGGCGTAATCATCAGTCAAATCGGCGTGGCTGCCGCCCGTATCCGTAATGCACAGCAGCATCCCCATATCCGCCAAATCATGCGAAAGCTTGCGGACCACCGGTTTCTGAGGATCTTCAAAATCAATGAAAACAAAGCCACCCACCGCGCATGCCGTTTGATCCATAAGCCCGCAAGGCTTGCCAAAGAAAACATTCTCCGCCCGCTGTGCTGCGCGCGCCACAGTCACCGGATCTATGCTGCCGCAATTAAACAGGTGATTGATCACTGTCCCGACGAACACCTCAAAAGACGCCGAAGAAGAAAGACCGCTCCCCTCAAGCACCTGAGAAGTACACCAAACATCAAAGCCGCCGCACTCATATCCCTCGTGGCGCAGCGAATCGCACATACCCGCCACGAGAGACGCAGATGTGCCGCGCTTTACATCACTCTCGTTCGCATCGCTCATCGTCTCCGTAAGGCCGTAGCCTTCCGAAAACAGCCTGACGCTGCCGTTCTCATTCACCGCAGCGGCACCTATCGTATCAAGGTCGATAGCAGCTGCCATGACGGCGCCGTGGTTATGGTCGGTATGATTGCCGCATATCTCACTGCGACCGGGTACGGAAAACATCATCACAGGTCTGTCGCCGAACATCGCCGCAAAGCTCTCGGCAGCGCCATACCACCTTCTACGCTGTTCTTCCAAACGAGCGGTTCCGTACATGGCCGTCAGCTTATCATCAAACGCACCGCCCTTTATATATTCCGCAAGCTCAATTGCCTTCTTCACTTTTGTCCTCCCCGACGGAATTCGAATTTTCGCCGTCGCCTTCATTATTGAAATCATAATTTTTAAGCTCATAGTCGCCGTTTCGCTTTTTACGCACCGCCACTATCAAAAGTGTGACAAAATAGGCGGCACCCGTAAGCAACAACAAAGCGCCTATCCCCACGGCAAACCATGCAGACGCGTCCGCAGCGAGCGCGTAGCCGGCAAAATATTTCAGCTCCGTCATATGCGCACCTCCGTCTTTTCTGCGACATTTTAGCACAAAACCACGATGATGTCAACCGCGTACACTTTATTTTGACGCTTTATCTGCGGCAATACCATACCTGTCACGGTCACAAACCATCCCATTAACGAAAGCGGATAAAAATGAACGCCGATGCAATGGCAATGTATATATGTTCAATAACACCTCAAATATTTTTTCGAAATTCGGATTTTTGCTCTTGACAATGTGATGTCTGTATGCTATCATATTTAGGCTTTGAAACTGTGCGGGTGTAGTTCAATGGTAGAATCCCAGCCTTCCAAGCTGGTCGTGCGGGTTCGATTCCCGTCACCCGCTCCAATGCGGTTTGTTTGCCGCGACGTTGGCGCTGTTGTCGTCGTAGCCGGTACGGGTCACGGCGAGAACCGGGCTTGCCCCGCTG
>URSI01000133.1 GCA_900550505.1 uncultured Eubacteriales bacterium | reverse complement strand
AAACCCGTGTACGGCCCCGCCGGTCATCACGACGCTGCCGCCGTTGATGAACATCGCCCCGCCGTTGACGGCGTCGGAGGATCCGGTCGGAGAATCTGCAGAAGACGAGCCTATGAGTTCGCCGCCTTTCAATAAAAGCCCGGCTTTCGGACCGTGCACGTATACGGCGCCGCCGTCGGTCGCGCTGCAATACCTGATAACACTGCCTGAGAGGGTGACCTGATCGTCATTCATTATGAATATTCCGCCGCCGTTTACGGCAGCGCTGCAATTCTCTATAGTACCTCCGCTCAGCTCGGTCCGCTTGCTGCTGTCCATGACGTAAAGTCCGCCGCCGTTGTAGTCGGAGTAACAGCCCGATATCACTCCTCCGCTCATTATGAATTCGCCGTCGAAATTGCTGACACCGCCGCCGCCGAAAGAGTGGATGTCGTCGGATGTCGCCTGATGCGTTACGGTGCAGTTGGTGATGCTGCCTCCCTCCATTCGGAAAATGCCGCCGCCCGAGATCTGGACGCCGCCTCCGAACACGCTGACAGTACCTGTGGCTGAGCAGCCGTCTATGGTCCCGCCTGTCATGAGAAAGCTTCCGCCGCGGACGTATACGCCGCCGCCCGCATTTGCGGAGCAGTTGTAAATCACCCCGGAATCCATGATCAGACTGCCCTCTACATATATTCCGCCGCCCACATTGAATTCTTCGCCGACGCCGTTCAGTGTCAGGTGCTCGGCCGGTATGCCCGTTCCTCCGGTAATGATACCGCTGCGGATCGAGGGGAAAAATGAGCTGTCGGTGAGCGTCAGTTCGCCGTTTTCTTCCACCGTTATGACGCTTCCGTCACCTGTTCCGGTGAGAGTGTGACCGTTAAGGTCGATGACGACCTTTTCTCCGGCGGGGACGGTAAGGTCGGCGCCGATGAGCTGCACGTCGGAGTACAGTGTGTATTCGCCCGTCGTCAGTATGCCTCCCGAGGATGTGATCAGCTCCATTCCGGAGATCCGGTCATTATATACGCCTATTACCTCGCGCACAAAACGTTCCTGTTCCTCTGTCAGGTCGATGGAATGTTCTTCGATAAACTCATATATCTCCGATATTTTTTCATAAACTTCACTTGCTTCGGAGGCGTCTGACGGGTCTATCGAAGCCGGGGCCGGCAACCCCTCGATCATCTCCTCCAGAGCTTCTTTCGCCGCTGTTGACGCCGGATCGCTTCCGGAACCGTCGGACGTTTCCGGTTCGGAAGTATCAGACGATGCATGATGTTGTCTGATAAAGAACACGGCAGCAACTGCGATGATCGCAATGCATATAAGCACGATGATTATCAACAATGCTTTTTTCATGTGTGCTGTCTCCTTTATATATAAAAATCCCGTTTTGCGGCAATATACCGCATTTGTGATTTATCGATCAGTATTTTTGAACGATATACGTCAGAACGATACCTGCGGTACAACCCAACAGGTTCAGAAGCATGTCGGTGAATGAACAATGGCGGCCGGAAATGAACAGCTTTCCGACTTCGGTCCCGACCGAGAGTGCCGCGCATACGGCGGATGAGCACAGAAGTGATTTGCGCCGGCTGTCTGTCGTCGTTATAAAGGCCGTATACACCAGTACCGACAATATCATAAATACAACGATATGTGCCGTCTGCCGCAGGGTGTCGAATACCGTCATGTAATATGTCTGTCCCGGAAGTTCAAACAGCCTGAGTACAAAATGCGTGAGCGTATCGCTGAGCTTTGTTGTGGCGGTCAGTTCCTGCCCCGCCAGGTACAGACAGATGACACACCATACCCCAGTGGCGCACCATGCCAGCCAGACGGCTGATTTTTTCTTTTTCATCCGTACCACCACCTTATGTTGTACAGGTCTGCCGCGGGCGGCGGTATGCTTTACATACCGGACAACATCTGTTTGGGCTTCAGAACGTCACACGGGCTTGTACGCGGAACTATATCTGTACTTCGAATAGTACCTGTCGCGTTTTTTCCTTTGCCTTTCCTTGCAGTTCATGACGAATCCGAGTATTTTCACCTTCAGAAAATCCATTTGCTGCATAGCGGCGGCAAGAGCGCGGCGGTCACAGTAGTCGTGTCTTACCACTACGAGCATCCCGCTCAGCAGATTGGCTATCGCCAGACCGTCGCTGACTGCTGTCACGGGGGGCAGATCGATGATTATATAATCGTATTCCTCAGACAATTTTGAAATAATATTTTTCATGCGGGACGAGGACAACAGCTCGGAAGGATTCGGCGGTATGTCGCCGGAAGGCAGCACGCTGAGGGTATAAAGCAATATCCCGTGGCGTACGGCGTCCTCGAGCTTCGCTACTCCGGCAAGTACGTTTGAAAGTCCCACGGTCTTGTCGAGCTGGAGCAGGCGGTGTACCAGAGGAAGCCGCATGTCGGCTTCTATGAGAAGTGTTTTTTGGTTGGCTTCTGCAAGAGAGTAGGCAAGGTTGATCGCCGTGGTGCTTTTGCCCTCTCCGCGCAGCGCGCTCGTTATGCCTATTATTTTGCATTTATCTTCGTCGCACATACTGAAGATCAGGTTGGTCCTCAGCAGTTTATACGCTTCACGGCTTGCAAAATTCAGCTTGTTGCCTATGATTTTCCGCTGGTCGACCAAGGACTGGGGTTCGCTTTTGTTGATTTTCTTGCCGTAAATATATTTCATTTCCTGTCTGTGCACGGAAGCTCACCTCGGTTCTCTGTCTGTCGAACGGGAATATTTGTAGTAGTTTTGTGAATCATTGTTTTTGAAGTGATCGGGGATCACAGCCAGGACGGGCAGATCATATGCATGCAGCAGATAATCCTCATCGTGTATCAGGGTGTCCAGCAGGGTTCTTATAACGATGACCGCACAGGCGATAATTGCGCCTATGACGAATCCTATGGCAGTATACTTTATTATGCTCGGAGAAGACTTTTCACTCGGCGTGACCGCGTAGTCCACTATACGGACTGAGCTGCCGTCGACTATTTCGGATATCTTGTCCGGAAGTATCTCTGCTATGCCGTTGGCAATGACCGCTGCCTCCTGCGGGTCGTCGCTCGTTATTCGGATGCTGAACACCTCGGTGTTGTTGACGGCGTCCGAGGAGATCATTTCGAGAAGCTCCTCATAGGTGAGGTCCAGCTGTTTTGTTTTTATCACGTCATTCAGCGTGGTTCGCGTTTTGAGTATGGCTATATATGTATCCACCAGGCTTTGCGCTGCCGTCAGCTCGGACGAACTGATGGGGTACGAGCTGCCGCCTTGCAGGGACGAACTGTTGTTGACATACATCAGCGCTTCGGCTTCGTATTTCGGAGTGATCAGGTACGCAGCTGCCGCAAAGCCCGCGCCTGCAAAAATAAACCCGGCGAGCAGTATCGCCCACATGCGGTGAAGCATTGCTCTTAGCAGCCGTGCCACATCGATCTCATAGTACGGGGAATTTTTCATAGACGTTAAGTTCCGTTTCTTGATTTTATGTTCTGGCGTCGGTGATGACATATATCAATTCTTGAGCAGCCTTGTCAGGAACGTGCGAAGATGTACCGGCAGGTGCTCGAAAGCATTTCTCAATATCCATTTGGGCCTGGAGCAGAACTTGTCCGCCCATTTGCCGTAACCGTTTGTTTGTATTTCCTTATATATCGTATCGCGCTCTTCGGGACGTCGCGCGGGGCGATTCAGATTGAGGTTCCTTTCAAGCATCCACTCAATGTTAGTCGGAATAAGTTCCAGCCGCTTTGATATTTCCGGCTTGTAAAGCAGTGCTTTCGGCGTGTTTAAGGTCAGCATGGAAACTCCGTTGATGCCGCTGAGCTCCGGGTGAAGTTCTTCAGCATTCCAGTAGTCGGCAAAGGTTATGTCGC
>URSI01000132.1 GCA_900550505.1 uncultured Eubacteriales bacterium | reverse complement strand
GTAAAATAACGTAACGTAAAACAAGCTCCCGGTCTTATTAAACCGGGAGCATTTTTTCGGGTCATGCCCTGTGGGCAATTCAGTTTCAGCCGCAGCAGCAGCAAAGGATCACGATCGCTATGAGTATGATGATCCAGCAATTGTTGTTCGAGAAGAACGAATCAAAGCAGCCCATTTCAATCCTCCTTCCGAGACTCGGAGTTTACGGCGCTTGCCGTATCAATACATATTATGACACAAACGGCAAACACGTGAGAAAGATTTACTGCTTTATTTTGAAATCGTGTATCGAAAAATTCACCCGATCAGTATCACGTCATTTTACATTTTATCGCGTGCCGAAGATTCGTCACGTTCGCGGCAAAAAAGATACTGCTGTGCTATCCCTGCATAGGGCGAAAACCGCGACGGTGTAAAGCCTTCGCCGTACCTTAGCGCTATGACGCGCTTTATCCATACATCTACCGGAAATACATCCAGCATACCATACCCAAACAGTAAAACGCACGCCGCCACCTTGTCACCTACACCACGTATTTTTTTCAACTCGGCAGCAGCGGAAATAATATCCATGCGCCCTACTTGCTTGAGATCGATATTTCCGTTGACAATACTCTGCGCCGCATCAACTATGTACGCCGCCCTGAACCCCGCACGTATGGGTGCGAGTCCCGCTTCTCCCGCAGCCGCAACGACAGCGGGTGACGGAAACGCGTGGTATCCGCCGATATCCTCCCCCAACAATTCACATAACGCGGCGATGATCTTCTTTATCCGCGGTATGTTGTTGTTCTGAGATATTATAAATGAGCAAAGTGCCTCCCACGGATCTTGCCTCATTATATGGACCCCGCGGTACCTGCGTGCCGATTCCGTTATCCACGGATCCACCGACAACCGCTCCGCTATTTCATCATAATCACGCGCAAGGTCAAAATACTCTGTCAGCCCCTCAGCATCACCGACATGTGCGCCTTCAAAAAAAAGCGTGCCGCCGTGCTGACTTACCTTTATGAGCCTGCCGCACGCGACCCCGTAATAACCGTCTCCGTCCCGGGTAAACCGGAAGCACTGACCGCATTCAAGAGTCTGTGAAAGGTCAAAAGCGCCTATGCCGCTTATCTCCAATCCCTGTTGTGTTTGCCTGATAACCATTTTCATGTTGCATTAAAAGCGGACGTATGATAAAATATCCGCAAAAGGACGTGATTTTTTATGAAAGAAGTAATTTATACCATTCCCGTCAATGAAGCGTTTGATAAACTCGACGGACGTTGCCCCTTTTGTATATTATATGACATGCTGCAAAGCAACGAGATAGAAACAATACTCGGGGCGTCCATGATGGAGCCGGACATACGTATCAAAACAAACGAACTCGGTTTCTGCGGCCGTCATTACGATATGATGTTCGAACGAAAAAACAGGCTGCAGCTTGCTCTGATGCTCGAAAGCCACCTGGAATCGGTTTCCGCCGGCATACGCCCCGGTGGAATCCTTTCCCGCGATGCCGGACAAAAGCCGGTTTCATACATCACGCGACTCGAGTCCGATTGCTATGTTTGCAGCCGGATAGACCACTCGTTGTCCAAAATGTTTGAAACCACACTTTTGCTTTGGTCACGCGAGAAAGAATTCAAAAATAAATTTGATGCCCAAAAGTTCTTTTGCCTGCCCCATTATCGAAGGCTCATGGAATATGCCAGGCAATCACTGCCCAAAGGCAGCTACTCCGAGTTCGTCAAATGCGCCGACAATATCGAAAGCTCATATCTCGAGGCTCTCAGGGCCAACGTATCTCATTTCATCAGAAAGTTCGATTACCGCTACGAATCCGAACCGTGGGGCAACGCAAAGGATTCGGTGGAACGCGCGCTCAGATTCCTGAAAGGCGAGCAATAGCTCACAGCTTTGAAAGAGTCTCCGTGACGTATCTGCCGAATTCCGCCGTTGTAGCGCCCGTATCACGACCGGTTATGACCACACGGCGTTCGGTATTCATGCAGACGTCAAGTGCCGCGTGCAATTTACGCGAAAGCTCACCGTATCCGATGTGATCAAGAAGCATCGCGCCGGCGCGAAGCATCGAGCACGGGTCGGCATATTTATCTCTGCCCTCTGTCACCATACGCGGCGCCGAGCCGTGTATCGCCTCAAACATCGCATATTGCTTACCGATATTGGCGCTGCCCGCCGTACCGACGCCGCCCTGAAACTCGGCAGCTTCGTCGGTAAGTATGTCACCGTAAAGGTTCGGCAACACAAAGACGCGGAAATCTCTGCGTCTTTTTTCGTCTACCAGTTTGGCGGTCATAATGTCTATATACCAGCCCTCAGCCTTTATCTCGGGATACTCCGCAGCTATTCGGTTGCAGATCTCAAGGAACTTCCCGTCCGTAGTTTTTATGACGTTTGCTTTCGTGACGATAGCGACCCTGTCTATTCCGTTTTTTCGCGCGTACTCAAACGCCAGCCGGGCTATGCGCTCCGTCCCCTCGGTAGTAGTGACGACAAAATCAAAAGCCAGATCGTCGCTGACGTGGATGCCCTTGCTCCCTACCGCGTATCCGCCCTCGGTGTTCTCACGGAAAAATGTCCAGTCAATCCCCTCTTGAGGCACCTTGACGGGACGGACGTTGGCGAAAAGATCAAGTGCCTTACGCATCGCCACGTTGGCGCTTTCAAGGTTGGGCAGACCGTCTCCGGCCTGAGGAGTGGTCGTCGGGCCTTTGAGTATCACGTCACAGGCTTTGAGCTGCTCCATGACATCATCCGGTATCGCCTTCATATGACGCACACGGTTCTCCAACGTGAGCCCATCGATATCCTTGAAAACTATACGCCCGCTTTTTATTTCATCCGAAAGCATATCCATAAGCACGGTCTTTGTCACGGAAGTTATACTCGGTCCGATACCATCTCCCCCACAAACGCCTATGGTTATGCGATCAAGCTTTGAATAATCCTTGAAATCGCCGTTGTTCTTGATCCGCTCAGAGCGTTCAAGCTGTTCCTGCGCAAGCGCTCTGAAATGTTCCGCAGCACGGTCAAGCAGCTGCTTATTGCTTTCATTCATTGTTATGTCCTCCGTTGCTTTATATATAGGTTTACATAAAACTGAATTTTAGAAGATTATTTGCCGGGCACCGGGCAGGATATCCACAGAATCCACAGGGTTTTCCACAGTTCGGCGCTCATTTTTGCCCCCGGACGTCCGACAATACGCCATCACGCAAGAGTTATCCACAGCCTTTTGCACAGTTTGTGCACAAGTGTCTGACAAAACATTATGTTTATCGCGCTTTAAATAATGCAATAAGTGACTCAATCCGCATCACAGCTTGCACGTGCATTCAGTGAAAGCTCACCGCGAGTGCCGGAAATATACTCATAATATCCCTGCGCACCTATCATCGCCGCGTTGTCGCCGCAGTTCTTAAGTGACGGCACACACAGTCTCACAGAATATTTATCACACAATGCGCCGACGGCAGCGCGTACATTTTTGCTCGCCGCTACCCCGCCGGCAAGAACCAACGGGCGTCTGTTCCCCGCTATGACAGGTTCAAGCCGCGACACAAGCGTGGTAGTGAGTGCGTGCATAAACGACGCGGCTATATCACGTTTCTGCTTTTCATCGGGCTCTGTTCCCTTTTGAGTCATCGTATGCACATAGTTTACCACCGCGGTCTTCAGCCCTGAAAATGAAAAGTCCAGCGGCGCACCGTCCACATGGGCACGGGGCAGGGCGTACACGCCGCCCGCCGACTGTTGAGCCAGCTGATCCATGGGCTTGCCGCCGGGGTAGGGGAGACCCAGCACACGGGCGGCCTTGTCGAAGCACTCGCCTGCCGCATCGTCACGGGTAGCGCCCAGAACCTGCATGTCGGTGTAGTCCGCCACATCCACGATCAGCGTATTGCCGCCGGAGATGG
>URSI01000131.1 GCA_900550505.1 uncultured Eubacteriales bacterium | reverse complement strand
AGCTCTACTATCTGCGTGACAAGGTCGGCAAGGGCGCAAAAGTCAAGGAGCTCAAATGAGCCGAGCGCCGCAGTCTCCGGCAGGTGCCGGGGTTTATCTGCCGGCAGCGCTAAAACAGGAAAGAATGTAATGTCCCTATGCCGTCAGACACCAATGAGCCGACGCATGCGGACATTTTTTCTATAACCGATCCGGAACGGACCTTTTAAGAAACGATGAAGATGATGGAAGAGAGAAACGACTTAATGATGGAGTTTTGAACAATGGACAGACGTTTTATCGGAAAATGGTATAAGGAAGATATGGGTGAAACCATCAACATTTTTGATGAAACACCACTTCGTATGAAAATGTCTTTTTCATCAAGCGGATATTATAATTTTGAGCCGAACTGTGTTTACGAAAAAGACGGATATTTGTGTTACGAAATCAACGATGAATACTATCGCATGGTTTATCACATTCAGTATGTAGACGGGGGGCTTGAAGGCTTTTATGTGCAACATGGCAAATCAACACCCGTCAAATATGTAAAAATTGATGCTACTCCTGAAGATGAGCCGTATAAATATGTCCCGGTAGAGGTATATGTTCCCAACACGGATAAAACAAGGATTGAGATTCTAAAGCAATATGCTGAGTACGACAGAAGCAGAGAATATGGTTGCTGCAATGAATTTGTTTTAGGTGGAGACATTCCTGAAATACTGGAAAAGTATAATTATTCCACATACATAAATGGCGTGGATAATACCAAAGACGAAATTGTTTTTAAGCTCCTTGATTTTGTGTGTGATCATTTTGGTCACAACGGCTCCGGTGGTTCAGGCTCCGGGAGGAGCATAACCGATCTAATTGAGTTTTGCGAAGGTAACGACAACAAATCCAACTGTCGAGGTTTGGCTATCCTTTTAGCTTCTCTTATTCGTTTGAATGGAATTAAAGCACAGCATATTACTTGCTTGCCTTATGAAGATCCGTTTGAGGATTGCCATGTTGTAGTAGATTGTCTTTTGCCGTCTGGAAAGCGAATTATGCTTGACCCTACGTGGCGTCTGTATTTGAAAGATAAGGAAGGCAATTATGTTTCGCTTTCACATTTAAGAGAGCTCTTATTGGCTGATGAACCGATATTTGAAAATCCCACAGCCGATTATAATGGAACCGGATTTGATAAAGAATATTACAGAAATTATATGATCAAGAATACGCTCCGCTTTTCTCGCTGCACTCTTAACAAAGACGGAGTTGACGGGCAGACGGAAACGTCAGGATATATAGAACTGATTCCGCAGGGATATCCAACTGAAAACTTCTCCGAAAAGAAAAAATCAGATTTTGTTTATAATGATATTGAGTTTTGGCAAATGTGAGAATCGCTTTAATTTGAACGGTTAGGAGAAAGCGATGATCAATATTTTAAAACGCCCTTGACGCCATGATGAACTGAGACATTACACAAATCCGAACCGTTCCGTAACTGGTCGGAACGAACCTTTTGAAACGGTGAAAAATATGGAAGAGAGAAACTACTTGCTGAAAGAACACGATGCGGAAACATCCGAAATGCCCGCCGACAGCATTGACGGGACTGATGACGTCCGTAAAAATCCGATGCGAACGGTATACGACTGGACGGAGACACTGTGCTCTGCGCTCGCGCTTATGTTGGTGATATTCATGTTTGTTTTCCGCTATGTCGTGGTGGACGGCACTTCTATGACCAACACTCTGGCAGAGGGCGACAAACTACTGATATCGAATGTATTTTATCCCGAGCCCAAGGTAGGAGATATAGTGGTTATCGAGGTAGGGACCGTAGGCAACAAGGTGTATGACAAACCCCTGATCAAAAGGGTCATTGCAACCGAAGGGCAGACGGTGGATATAAATCCCGAGACGTGGGAAATAATCATCACGGAACCCGACGGCACAAGTTACGTGCTGGATGAAACGAAATACGCGGCGACGATCAACCATCCGGACGGCTCCGATATGCGCACCGGAAGCATAGAATACCCTTATACCGTGGGAGAAGGCGAGGTGTTCGTGATGGGTGACAACAGAAACGCATCAGATGACTCCAGGTTTTTAGGTGCACTTGACGCCGACAATATTGTCGGCAGGGTCATTCTAAGGGTGTCACCTTTTGCGGACTTCGGAAAGGTCGAGTGATGAACGGACACGATACGCCGGGTAATATCGGCTGGTATCCCGGTCATATGGCGAAAGCGCGGCGCTTCATAGCGGAAAGCATGAAGCTCGTGGATTTCTGTATAGAACTGCGTGACAGCCGGATACCGCGTTCAAGCAGCAATCCGAATATAGATGCGCTCATAGGTGAAAAACCCAGATTCGTATTACTTACAAAGTCATCTCTTTCCGACCGTGCCGCCACCGAGGAGTGGATAAAACACCTGAGTCGCCGCTATGAGTCCATAGCCATAGACAGCAAAACACTCATGGGACTGAGCGCATTCATCGACCGCGTGCCCGAAGTGATGGCGGAACGCCTGGAGCAGAACCGCAGGCGTATGATAACACGACCGCTGCGCGCTATGGTGCTCGGGATAACGAACGTCGGGAAGTCGACCTTTTTCAATGCCATGTCCCGTTCGAAAAAAGCCAAAGTGGAAAACCGCCCGGGTGTGACCCGCGGAACGCAGTGGATAAAAACTCCGTACGGGCTTGAATTGCTCGATACACCGGGGCTGCTGTGGGAGAAAATTGAAAGCGAAGAGACCGCTTTTATGCTCGCGGCAACGGGCGCGATACGCGACGAGGTATTTGATACTATCCATATCGCGCGAAAGCTGTGTGAAGTGTTGGCACAGCAATACCCTGAACTGCTCAAGACCAGATATCGCCTTGACACCGTGGTCTGCGACGGCACGGAGTTGTTCAACTCCGTGGCAAAAAAACGCGGATTCCTCGTGTCCGGCGGCGAAATAGACGAAGAACGCTGCGCGGCCTGCCTGCTGGACGAATTCCGTGCGGGTAAAATAGGCAGGATCACGCTCGAAAAAGCCTGACAACGGGAGGAAAAGGCTATGGATTGGAGCATTGAGCAAAGTTATTTTGACAAGGGGTTCTCCACGATTTGCGGTGCAGATGAAGCCGGACGCGGACCGCTCGCCGGACCTGTTTTTGCCGCGGCAGTCGTGCTGCCTCGCGGGATCTGCATTGAAGGCCTTGACGATTCAAAGAAACTCAGTCCCAAAAAGCGCGAAGCTCTTTTTGACGTGATACGTTCTGTCGCGGTGGATTATGCGATCGCACATGCCGAAGTGTATGAGATAGAAGCGATAAATATCCTCAACGCCTCTATGCTCGCCATGCGACGCGCGATTGAATCCCTCAGATCCATGCCTGACCTTGCGCTTATCGACGGCAATATCGTCCGATCATTCCCCATCCCGGCAACACCCGTGGTACACGGAGACGGCAGAAGCCCCAGCATAGCCGCCGCATCGATCCTCGCAAAGGTGACCAGAGACCGTTACTGTGTGGAAATGGATAATTACTATCCGGGCTACGGTTTTTCCAAAAACAAAGGCTATGCCACAAAGCAGCATAAAAAAGCCTTGCTTGAATTGGGCCCGACGCCGTTGCATCGCAAGAGCTTTCTGCGAAAAACGTTTGGTGACGCGATTGAAGAGAACGATTTTTGGCAGGGCTGGTGAAGACGCAGCGGCAAGATGGCTGGCTAAGAAGGGTTATGTCATCATAAAACGAAATCATTTTGCACCGGGCGGAGAGATCGATATAATCGCGCTGCGAAGGCGGGTCTTGCATTTCATCGAGGTCAAGACACGCTCTAATGACTTATACGGCGCGCCTGCGGACGCAGTCACGCATGAAAAACTGGCGCATATAAAGGCAGCGGCCCGCGACTTTATTTTCAGACATCCGGGTTCGGTCGTAACCGTCGGACTTTTCGGTGAAAGACGCAGGACCTACTCTGA
>URSI01000130.1 GCA_900550505.1 uncultured Eubacteriales bacterium | reverse complement strand
GAGCTATACGCCCCAGGAAATATCCGCAATGATACTGCAAAAGCTCAAGGCTGACGCGGAAGGCTATCTCGGGCAGCCTGTGACCCAGGCGGTTATCACTGTCCCGGCGTATTTTTCGGATGCGCAGCGTCAGGCGACTAAAGATGCCGGCAAGATAGCGGGGCTTGAGGTGCTCAGGATCATAAACGAGCCTACCGCGGCTGCACTTGCTTACGGCATGGACAAAGAAGAGGAACAGAAGATACTGATCTTTGACCTCGGCGGCGGTACTTTTGATGTTTCGCTGCTCGAGATCTCCGACGGTGTTTTCAGCGTGCTTGCCACGGCGGGCAACAACCGCCTGGGCGGCGACGATTTTGATGAGCGCATAATGAACTGGATCGCCGATGAATTCAAGAAGGACAGCGGCATAGACCTTCGTAACGACAAGATGGCTATGCAGCGTTTGAAGGAAGCGGCTGAAAAGGCAAAGATAGAGCTTTCGGGTATGGCAAGCACGAACATCAATCTGCCGTTCATCACTGCTGATGCAAGCGGTCCGAAGCATTTCGACGCTACGCTGACGAGGGCGAAATTTGATGAGCTGACTGCCGATCTGGTTGAAAAGACGATGGGACCGCTCAAGCAGGCGCTCAACGATGCAGGACTCAAGGCGTCGCAGATCAATAAGATACTGCTTGTCGGCGGTTCTACCCGTATACCTGCGGTGCAGGACGCTGTCAAGAACTTTACGGGCAAAGAGCCGTTCAAGGGCATCAATCCCGACGAGTGCGTCGCCATAGGCGCCGCTATACAGGGCGCCGTGCTTGGCGGCGATGTCAAGGACCTGCTGCTTTTGGATGTCACGCCGCTTTCGCTCGGTATCGAGACTCTAGGCGGTGTGTTTAACAGGATAATAGACAGGAATACGACCATACCGGTATCGCGCAGTCAGGTTTATTCTACGGCTGCCGACGGTCAGACATCGGTTGAGATCCATGTGCTTCAGGGTGAACGCGAGATGGCTGCCGACAACACCACGCTCGGCAGGTTCACACTCGACGGTATCCCGATGGCGCCTCGTGGAGTTCCTCAGATAGAGGTGACGTTTGATATCGATGCGAACGGCATAGTCAATGTCACGGCAAAGGATAAAGGTACCGGCAAGGAGCAGCACATCACCATTACTTCTTCGACGAATATGTCCAAGGAGGATATCGACAAAGCCGTCAAAGACGCCGAGATGCACGCTGAAGAAGACAAGAAGCGCAAGGAAAATGTTGAGACGCGCAACAGAGCTGAAAGTCTCATCTTCCAGAGCGAAAAGACTCTCAGCGATATGGGCGACAAGCTCAGTGATTCTGATAAGGCACCCGTGAGAGCTGCGATAGATAAGCTCAAGGAGACGGTGAAGACCGACAATTTTGATGCAATAAAGGCGGACACCGAGGCACTTGAGAAAGCATTCTATGATATTTCCGGCAAGATATACCAGCAGACGCAGCAAGGACAGTCTGACGGTACGGATAATACTTCCGGAGCGCAGAATGACGACGGCACCTATAATGCTGACTTTACCGATAAGAGCAATTAAGACAATTAAATACAATGTGCACGGGGACTGCGTCTGACGCAGTCCCATGTGTGCGGAAAAGGCACATATGGCGGAGAAAAGAGATTATTACGAGGTGCTGGGCGTGAGCCGCGGCTGCTCGGAGGATGAACTGAAAAAAGCGTACAGGACGCTGGCAAAGAAATATCATCCTGATATGAATAAAAACGACCCGAAAGCCGAGGAAAAGTTCAAAGAGGTAAATGAAGCTTTTGCCGTGCTTTCAGATAAAGAGAAGCGCGCCAGATACGACCAGTACGGACACGCGGGCGTGGATCAGCAGTATGGCGGTCAGGGCGGATTCTCGGGATTTGGCGGCGGCGGATTTGATTTTTCTGATATTTTCAGCGGATTCGGTGATATTTTCGGAGGATTCGGCGGGTCCTCAAGGCGAAATTCACGTGCCAAGGGCGAGGATCTCGAGGTGCTCGTAACGATCACTCTTGAGGAAGCGGTTTCCGGATGCCGTAAGGATGTAACATATACCCGTATAGAGAGTTGTGCGGAGTGTTCCGGCACCGGTGCCGCCAAGGGGAGCACCGTGGAGACTTGTCAAAAGTGTCACGGTACAGGCACTGTGACGGTTACGCAGCGTACGATGCTGGGTATGATGCAGACTCAGCGGGTGTGTGATGCATGCGGAGGTAAGGGCAAGACCGTAAAGGAGCCATGCCGTCAATGTCGTGGGTCAGGGCGCGTAAAAAAGCAGAAAACGCTTGAAGTCAGCATACCCGCCGGTATAGATAATGGACAGCGTATCGTCGCCGGAGGGCAGGGAAGCGCAGGCTATGAGGGAGGTCCCAACGGAGATCTTTATATTCAGGTCGCTGTGAGACCGCATGACATTTTTACACGTGAGGGCGATAATATCCGCGTTGATCTTACCATATCCTTCGTGGAGGCAGCGCTCGGAGCTAAAATAACCGTGCCGACGCTTGACGGAGACGTTGAGATGACAGTACCGGAGGGCACTCAGACCGGCACCGTTTTCCGGCTCGGCGGTAAGGGTGTCCCGCACATCGGCAGGAGCGGCAGAAACGGCAGGGGCGATCAGCTTGTGACCGTAACGGTTGATGTTCCCCGTAACCTGAGTTCTGCCCAGAAGGATGCATTGCGCAAATTCGGTGAGCTTTTAGAATCAAAAAATCAAAGTAAAAAGCGAGATTTCTTTAAAAAGAAGTCCTGAAGGCGTTATCAAAAACACGTTTGTGTGTGACGGAATCATAAAGTAAAACGGTTCGGTTTTAAATCCGAACCGTTTTTGTTTTGTTTGCGTTCAACTCTGAGGAACCACCACGTTGTCTTTTCCCACAACAATGTTAACGGATATGGATGTGATCAGATCCCGTATGCGCTGCTGCATATCGTGATCGGGCATCGTCAGTTTGGTACCGGTCTGCAGCAGCGGTACATATATACAGGTGAGGTTCCCGTCGTTATCGATTTCAAGCGTTACCACACAGGAATTCATCGTTTTGTAATTGAACAGGAAATTTCCCATGCTGTAAGCTATTGGCTTCCCGTTATATATCTCAATGCCCTGTGCCGTATGAGTGTGACAACCTACGATAGCATCAGCGCCGGCATCGATATATGCTTTGCCCTGTTCGCGTATGATACTTTCGATCGTATATACGTCTTCTCGTCCCCAATGCATATAAACGATGAGTATATCGCATTTCGGGCGCATTTCGGCAATAAGCCCTTCCATTATTTCGGTGTCATAGCAGTAATTCACACCGCCTTTTCCTTCCGCGGCGCCCGGGGTGTATGTCACAGCACCTTCGTATGCGCGGTATCCGTTGACAATGCCGATTTTACGACCGTTGATGATAAAATACCATGCCTGCTGCGCTTCTTCGATGTCGCGCCCGGCACCGATATATTTTATCCCCGCAGCGCTCAGTGAGTCCAGCGTATCGTAAAAAGCCGTTTCACCGTAATCGTAAACATGGTTGTTCCCGAGCGTCACGAGCTCAACACCGAGCGCCTCATATATCCAGAGCCGTTCAGGTTCGGCGCGGAAAACAAATCGCTTGCCGGAAAGGGCTTTACCGCGTGAGGATACGACAAATTCGTTGTTCAGCGTCATCAGGTCATGGGAGTGGAGCAGTTCGATCACTTCCGGATCGAAGATACCGTCAAGTCCCTGTCCTCTTCTGTCATAAGCCTTAGCGATGTAGTAGTTATCCGCAAATGAAAAATCTCCCCCGAACCCAAGTCGTATCACACCGGGAGTTTTGCTGTCTCCCTTGAGAGATATATACGGGTCGTATGCAGAGCTCTGAGGGGCAAGCCTGCCGCATATGATGTCGTCAAGTACGGTCAGGGTCATACCGGTGAGGTCATGCCACAGTTCTCTGGTATATGTGCCGTCT
>URSI01000129.1 GCA_900550505.1 uncultured Eubacteriales bacterium | reverse complement strand
TTTCCTGCATATTTACACCTCACATATATGATATCAAAATGATATCATACAGATTTCAATTTGTCAAGAGGATTTTAAAATTTTCACCGTTCTCCGCTTTTCCTTTGCCAATAAGTCACCTCACACTTCATAAACGTCTCCGCGCCGCGGAAAATGATAAATCCAAGAAGATATTTCACAGCGATACTGCTAAAAACCTGTTGCAATTTGATACACGTTGTAATATAATGTGTTTGGATAAGCACGCTCTTTACGGGCGTGCCATCGCTTGAAAAGGACGGTACATACAGATGGCTCAGTACAAGAAAATCGGCGTGCTGACAAGCGGCGGAGACGCCCCGGGCATGAACTGTGCGATAAGGGCGGTAACTCGGCTTGCAGTCGGAAGAGGTATTGAGGTAGTCGGGATCCACAATGGATATCAGGGACTTATTGAAGGAAACACACGTCCACTGTGTGCGCGTGACGTATCGCTCATCATGAACCGCGGGGGTACAATGCTGTATACCTCACGTTGCGACGAGTTCAAAACTCCTCAAGGTCTGAGGAAGGCTGCCGATTTCTGCCAGGCAAACGGAATAGACGGTATAGTCGCAATAGGCGGCGACGGTACATTCAGGGGTGCTGCCGATCTCACCGAATACGGTATACCCTGCATAGGTGTGCCGGGCACGATAGACAACGACATCGTCGCCACGGACTCCACTATCGGTTACGATACGGCGATGAACACCGTGGTGGAACTTGTGGATAAAATACGTGATACCTGCGAAAGTCATGCACGCTGCAACGTAGTAGAGGTGATGGGGCGCGAAGCAGGCGACATCGCCATACATTCCGCGCTCGCGACGGGCGCAACAGCCGTAGCCATAAAAGAATACCATTTTAACGAAGAGGCGCTTTTTGAGAAAATGATCACTGCGAAGAAGAACGGAAAGCGTAACTTCATAGTGGTCGTCTCGGAAGGCTGCGGATCGTATTTTGCAGGGTCGCTCGCCGAACAGATAGAAAATAATACCGGGATAAAATCAAACTATGCCAGGTTTGCCCACATACAGCGCGGCGGTTCCCCCTCGCTTGCAGACAGGGTGCTTGCCACCCGCATGGGTGTGGCAGCCGTGGAACTGCTGCTTGAAGGAAAGGCACGACAGGTCATTGCACTGCGCGGTCAGGAGATAATATCGCTTGACATCTTTCTCTCCCAGATGATGGACAGGTATTCTAAGAAAAAGCTGACCGATTCAGAGCTTGACAAAGAACCGCCGGAGATAGCAAAAGCGGTGAGAGACCGTGTCGAACAGCTTCGCCGCTACAAGCGCGAGATGTACGATATGGTAGACATAATGTCACTCTGAGTCTCCGGTCCCCTATGATTTCACTATAAAACGCCCCTCTCTTTCCTTCGGAAGAGAGGGGCGTTGCGCTATGTCGGTCAGTTTTTACCGGATTTATTCCGTTTCCGGATGATGACCGCCGCCGCTGCCGCGACAACCGCAACGGCTGCCGCCGCTGCTGCGTATACCCATCCGTGCGACGCTCCGCCACTGTCAGCAGCGCTGCCATCGGCGGAAGTGCTTTCGGGCAAGGAACCCGTACCTTCGGCAGCGGCTGAAAGCGCCGCTTCGAGATTTTCGCTCAGAGCTTTCAGGTGCGTGGCATACACGCTCTCGGAACCGAGATAACTCCTAAGCTCATTGGCAGCCGCACGCACGCGGTCGTCAGACTGATACTCTTTTGCACGGGAGAGCTGTTCCTCATAGATCTCAGGATCAAAGCCGTACACCTCGAATTCACAGATACCTCCGCTGTAATACGTCCCGTACTGCTCATGATAGTAACGCTTGTGCTGCACGTATTTGACGTACCGGGCGTTGACGGTGTCGAATTCGCAAACGTCACGCTGACGAACGCCCTCGCTTCCTCCGGTTACGGAGTAGACCTCGGTATACTCTTCGCCGTCCTCAGAAACGTACAGCGAGTATTCGGAAATATGCTCAAACAGGTCTATCTCCACGCGGTTAACAGGTTTGACCGAGCCGAGATCGACGATCATCCACTGTTCATCCTTATCACGGGCAAAGGAAAGTCTCGTGTCCGGGTTGCCGTCGACCGCCAGCGGCTCGTTCAGTATGCCGTAATCGACCTCAAGACCGCTGACAGTCACAGGGCAGCCGAGCGCATAGTTCCCGTCCACTCTGTTTGCCGTCAGGTCATACCCTTCTGCTGTAACGCTCACGGAGCTGACCTGACACTTTTCTCCGTCACCGAGCTTTTCGAGCGGCAGCACGAACGTCGATGACTGGAAAAAGGTGCTGTTTTTATTGTTGACAGCTTCATATACATACGTATCGTCAAGTATCAGGGTGGTTTTTGACGTCGTAGCAGCAAGTTCCACGGTGCTCTCACCCAGAGGCAGCTTGCAGTCAAAGGTGAAGATATATCCGCCGCGCGCAAAACAAAGCTGACCGTCTTCGTTTACATACAGACTCCCGTCGGCGCCGCTGAGCAGCGTGCTTCCGTATTCTTTGAGTGTGAACGTGAGCTTTGCGTGATACGGAAATCCCACCGAGTCTATGCCTTCGGTACTTTCGAGCGGGAGCTCATGATACCTGCCGGGATTCGCGCTTCCGGCCCGAACCGAATGGAATTCATACCTTTTGACAAAATCATCCGCATCTATATCCGAAGTCTGCGGACCGCACCATGTCTTTTCCGAAATAAAGCATATCTGCCCGCGAAGTCTGTCGAATATGTCAAAAACCGAAAATCCTCCGTAGGCCGTATACCTGTCGTTCCAAAGTGCAAAGTTGGCGCCGAGCAGCTGCTCATGATCGGGCGCGATAGCGTCGGCCGGCGAAGTTCCCATGTAATTTACAAACCAGTTTTCGTACATGCTGTCGAGATTATAGTAATCCACAAAACCGTAATTCCCGCCCGGAACGACATACAAAACGGGTCCGCAGGTGTTGATAATGTCATAACCCATTTCAAGCAGCACTTTATAGTCCGACAGGTCGACAGCCCAGAAGTTGGCCTGAGCGTCGCCGGACACAGGCGTTGCGCCGTTAAATCCGTTTTTGCCGAACGATCCCCAGAACCGGGGCGTATACCCGCGGGAACGGACATGCTTTATCAGCTCGTCAACGTAAGCTCTCATCTGTTCCGCATACTCGGCAGGATACTCGTCCGTGCCGATATGTACTATCTTTGACACAAACACGGGATCGTCGCCCGTGAGGTATTCGTCAAACAGCTTCTTGACCGCATCCACCGCTTCCGGGTTGCTTATGTCGATGTGATTGGAATCCAGCATGTATTCCGGAGGAAATGCATCAGAAAAGCACGCCGAATGCGCCGGGGTATCGATCTCGGTAATGACGGTCACTCCGTATGAAAGCGCTCGCTTCTGATATTCCCGGTACTCCTCCTTTGAGTAACTGCCGTCCTCGGAGGTCAGCCCTTCTATGTCGCTTTCCAGCCTGAAAGCCGTATACCCGTTCTCACCTGTATCATTTATATGCAGGTGCACCTCATTGAGCTTGAACCACGCCATGTAGCGTGTGATCTCTTCCACGTAGTCGAGCGGCATATACGCACGTCCGACGTCTATCATACCGCCGCGCACGGGATATTCAGGGTAATCCCTCGCCGTACCGCAAGGCACACTGCCGTCGGCAAGCTGAGATTGAAGCAGTGTTATGATACCGTAAAGCAAGCCGGTCTGAGAGGGAGCGGAAATATCAACGCCGTCGCTTACGACATCCAGCAAATACCCCTCATCGCCAAGCCCCTCATCATCACAGGTTGAAAGACTGATATCCCCTCTGCCCGGCGTACCGACGACGAATTCGGGCTCAAAGCCCAAAATGTCCGAAAAATATCCTGATATAACCGCCTGTTTGTCCTCTGCAAGCGTATCGGACGACTGCATCACTATTCGTGTGCATTTGGAAACGTCATAGCTGCCGGACGC
>URSI01000128.1 GCA_900550505.1 uncultured Eubacteriales bacterium | reverse complement strand
TTGCATATTTTCGCACAACCGGCGGTCTGCTAAACTGCCGGTTGTGCGTTTTGAAACCACTGGTTTTGAAAAAAGAGAAGAATTCAACGAATCATCGCTTCCAAAGAATCCTGCTTTTTGGTATGATACAGCCAGAACAAAACCCTGCATATGCAGGGCGTTTTATGAAAAGGAGAATGAAGCATGGAAGAAACAATTGGAAAGCGCATTGCAGCGCGCCGAAAAGAAAAAGGCTATACACAGGAGGAGATAGCGGAACGTCTTGGCATCACGGCACAGGCCGTGTCAAAATGGGAAAACGGCGGGTTGCCGGACGTTGAGCTTTTACCGCGGATCGCAGATAGCTTCGGCGTATCGGTTGATCTGTTGTACGGACGCGAGGGATATGGATTGGAAGATGCAAAGAGGGCGATCATGCAAATGATAGCAGACGCAGGCTCAGAAGAACGGTATAGGGTGATCTTTGAACTTTGTTGGGATATGGAGCGTGCACTGTTCGGCGTTGCCGAGCCCAAGGATGGTTCGGTCGGAGAGTATGAGCGCGAACTCAAAAGTGACGGGCAGATTTATTCATCCTGTATGAGTGATGCGGGATTTACGAGAATGGGAATAGCAAACAGGCTGCAATATTTTCTTATCGTACCGGAACCGGAAAACAAAGCGAGTGCGTTTTTTAACGGTGTAGATTACGTCGGGCTGTTTCGGGAGTTGGCGGATGAAAAGTTTTTTCAGGCCGTTTTACTGCTCGACGGCAGACCGGCAGAGAACGCATTCACCGCCCGGCTTCTGGTCACGGAGCTCGGCATAGACAGCCAAAAAGCCAAGGAAATAATTTCGGCGCTGCTGAAGTATAAGCTCGTACGCATGACCTTAGTCGAGCTGGATGATACAACGCAGGAAATATACTATTATTGTCCTACTCCGTCATTTGCCGCAATGCTGATATTTGCAAGGGAACTTATCGACAGCCCGCGTTCGTTTTCGTATTTTTCCGGAGGCAGGAACAGACCTTATCTTAAGTGAGGTTACGCCTTCGGTCCTCCGGAACCCTGTGAGCCATGCCGCGGTGATATTGTGAGTAAAACGGTGCTGCCGAAAGGAGCACCGTTTTCATGTGAAAGGTAAAGATAAGTTGGTCGGCGCCGGCGTCAGTTTTCGTCGGTGCACGTCCGTTGCTTTTTCCTGTATTCTGTAGGCGTCATATTGTTAAAGGCGAGAAAATGGCGGTTGAATGATGAGAGCGTTTCGTACCCTACGCACAGCGCGACCTCTGATACAGTTATATCGGTGGATTTCAGCATACTTTTTGCCATGCGCATCCTCACCTTCAACAGATATCCGGAGGGGGTGACTCCCAGTGTCTCGCGGAAAAGCCTGCGGAAATGAGTGTCACTCACATGACACATTTTTGCAAGCTCCGGTATTGATATTTTCTCCCGGTAGTGCGCGCATATATGATTGATAGCCGGGGAAAGCCTTATCATTTCATTTGTGCTCGCCGGCTTTTTGTGCTCTGTGTCACTGCCGTCGTCCGCAAGTCTGAGAAGCATAAGCAGCAGCGACCATATAAGCCCTTTTACAGTCAGCTGATAGTTGGGCTGCTGAGCTTCCAGCTCTTCAAATATGGTCTTGACCAGTGTTGATATGCTTTCGTGTTCTTCTTTTTTCAGAATACTGGGCATATCGGGCCGACTGAAAAGCATTTCGGCAATAGGTTGATAGCACGGTACGCTCAGATCGCACAGCAGCCGCTCGACGTCCACCGTAAGGAAGGACCAATAGCTCGGATCCTCATCCGGACTTTGGGCTATGTGCGGCTGGTCTGCGAAAATGAACGAGGTGTCGCCGGCTCCGAACGGTATGATATGATGGTCCACAAAAAACAGTCCGCTGCCTTGATGGCAATATCCGATCTCCAGTCCGTTGTGAAAATGGAGTGAATCTCCGCTCTGGTAACGCTGCAGGTGTCTCGTGAAAGCGACGGGAAAGCTTTCCGGAAATTCGACTTCGTAATAGAAAACAGAAACTTCGCCTGATGTTCGATTCTGCATGGTTTTAGCCTCAAATTCAGTAGAAAATATTCCTATTTCACCTTATTATTATAAATCATGGAAGCTTGTCTGTCAATGGCGTAAATGAATAATTTACGGCGTGACAGTCATGTATCGTCTGTTTCCGGATATGCAACAGACGTGACATCCGAAGTAGGCAAACAGCGGTTTTGCCGGACGAAAGGACTGAAAAAGATGATGAAAAAGCTTCATCGTTTCACCTTGTTTGTGTTTGCGTTGCTTGCTTTTATCAGCGTGTCCGTATGTTCATGGGCGGCTGACCTTTCCGCCGGAACTCAGGATGAGCTTGCGTATGAGCTGTCGGGAGAGGTGCTTATTGACAAGCTCAGGGGCAGCTGGGCAGGGCAGATGGCAGGCGTTGCGTGGGGAGCGCCTGTGGAATTCAAAGCGTTGGGCCGAATGCTGACAGAGCAGGAATTGCCGGATTGGTCGCCCGAATCGATCAACGAAAGTTTTGCTCAGGACGATCTTTATGTCGAAATACCGTTTATGCTCACGATGAAGGAAAAAGGTGTTTACTGCGATATCGTTGACCTGGGAGAAGCCTTGAAAAACACCGATTTTCCCCTTTGGCACGCCAATTATTATGCCCGGAAGAATCTCGCTGAAGGCATATCCGCACCTGATTCCGGCCATTATGAGAACAACCCGCATTGTGACGATATCGACTGGATGATCGAAGCGGATTTCATTGGGCAGATGTGTCCCGGACTGGTCAACGAGGCCATCGATCTGGCTTTTAAGGCAGGTCACGTAACAAATTACGGAGACGGTGTATACGGCGGCGTTTTTGTCGCGGCGATGCATGCAAAGGCATATATCGCCGGGTCTCTTGACGAGGTCATAGAGGCCGGCAGGCTGTCGGTACCCGAGGGCAGTCTTTTCAGGCAGCTTTTGGAGGATGTGTTCCTGTGGGTAGACGAAGGCAATTCGCTCGAGCAGACATGGCAGCTGCTTCAGCAGAAATGGGGATATTCGGACAGATGTCCTGAAGTCATCGGATCCACAAATGAAACCAATATCGACGCAAAGCTGAACGCAGGATATGTACTTATGGCTCTTCTTTACGGAGAGGGCGATTTTAAGGAGAGCATGAAAATAGCGTTGTTGTGCGGTCAGGACAATGATTGTACGGCGTCGACAGTGGGCAGCATACTCGGAAATTATTACGGATTTTCGGGCATACCAGCAAAATGGGTGTCAATGCTCGATACGGACGGGATACTGTTTTCAAATACGGACTGTACATTTGATGCGGCTGTCGAGCTTAATTACCTTCTCGCTGAAAGCGTTATGAGCAAGAACGGCATCGATACGGAGAAAGAGGTTTATATCATCCCGCGGGAAGAGAGCGTCATAGCGCCGGTACTGGAGCAGTGGCCCAAAGAGGCTCCTCCTGCGGTAGAAAACAATATAGCCCCTGAGGGTACTCCGATAGTTTCCGTCGAGTCCCCGTCAGGCAACGGCAGCCGTGATATCGGTGTTATCAATGACGGTATCATGCCTGATGTCCACAGTTCAAATTCCTTTGAGATGTTTCAGATGCAGTACGACACCTATACGGGCAGCGCGGCGGATGTGGGCTATGCGGGCTATGTTTTTGAAAACGAACGGTGCTTTGATAAGATCGTGTTCCAGGAAGGCATGCATTTTGCTGACGGCGGCTGGTTTTCAGACGGCATCACGGTGCAGATCCGTCGGAACGGGGTTTGGGAGGATATTGCGGCGGAGGTAACGCCGGTTTACCCGGTCTCGAATGATCAGGCGGAATTCGGAAGCCCGTTGGAATACTTTTTGTTCACTTTCGAGCCGGTGCGTGGAGACGGTATACGCATTGCAGGTACTCCGGGCGGCGCAAAGACCTTTTTCAGTGTGGCGGAGCTGATGGTAAATGAGCCCTCAGACGAAAGCGGAGATTCGTCTGACCCAGTGGCTGAAAATA
>URSI01000127.1 GCA_900550505.1 uncultured Eubacteriales bacterium | reverse complement strand
TCTCCCAAAGGGAGAGCCTCTGGCGAAGAGGAAAAGCTTATTGTGCTTTCTGGCCCTGCAAAATCGCCATGACGATCTCGGGTTTGTTGGTCACGATGATCTCCGGGTTCTGCTTGAGGACACTGCGCAGGTCCCGGCGGCTCTCGTCGCCCACGGGCCAGGGGGCCACATGGTAGCCCATCTCCACCGCGCGCTGGAGCAGGGTGGTGTCCCGGAAGCAGACGTGGTACTCCGGGCCGACATAGTCCAGCGGGAAATCAAACTGGGAGACATACTTGAGCATATCGGTCTGGTAATAGTACTGCTGTAAGATCTCCACCAGGTTTTTGCCCGGGTAGTTGGAGGAGAGGGCGGTCAGGCGGTCATTGAGGTAGCGCACCAGCAGGCCGTTCTCCTCGTCCACCGAGTCCGGGTTCTCCACGATGGAGACGGCCTTTTCCAGCCCCTGCGGGCCGGAGAGCTCTTCCAGCAGCGGGTCGCCGTTGGTCAGGCCCAGATCTTCCCACAGGGCTGTGGGCGGGCAGAGGGAGGACTCCGTGTTCAGAAACAGGGCGGCGGTGCGGATCTCGGGCCGGATTTCCTTGATGCGGCCCAGCAGGCCGTACTGGAACGAGGTGAGGATGACTTTATCCTCCATGTGCGCATTGACCACCGCGTCGATGACCCGCTCCGGGAAATCGGCATCCCGGTCCAGATAGGGCTTGAGCTCAATGTGCATCATCTTCATGTCTTTGCCGAGGTCCAGCACTTCCTCGATGGTGGGGATCTTCTCGCCCTCGTACTCGGGGCTCTTCCACTTGCCAAAGTCCAGCTGGCGCAGCTCGTCAAAGGTCATATCGTAGATATCGCCCTTGACGCCGGTGTGCGCATCGGTGAAGAAATCGTGGGCAATGACCAGCTTGTGGTCCTTGGTGAGCTGGACATCGCACTCGAAGCCGTCGGCACCCAGCTCCTTGGCCAGCCGGAACGACGCCAGTGTGTTTTCCGGTGCCAGGTTGGAGGCACCGCGGTGTGCTATGATGAGGGGACGCATACAACTGCTCCTTATATTACAATGATTTGATCGCAATTCTAAAAATATCGTGTCACGAAACGACATAGTTGCGATAGGCAAACCAACGATGTTCCCAACGCGTTAAAAAGTTGGTTTGCCATACATTGTCTCATCATACACGTTTTTATGGGCGGCGTCAATCAACAAAATGTGAATTTTGCTTGGTCTGCAAAACCGCGCTCAGGCCAGGTCCTCGCCGTCCGACGCGATGACCTTTTTGTAATCCATGCGACGCGGTCCGATAACGCCTATGCCGCCTATCGTCCTGTCGCCGCTTTTTATCGGAACAAACACAAAACTGCTGTCCGGCAGCATGGGGTCAGATGTCTCGTCGCCGAAGAACACATTGACGTCGTCGGTCGTCTGCCCGAGCACTCGGTCTATGAATTCCTTTTTACGCTCAAAAGCTTCGAGTACCCCCCGGGCCTTTTGCACGTTGAAGAACTCCGGATACGAAAGCAATTTTGTGATGCCGCCGTAATGTATCTCCTCCTTGCTTTCCACATTCATAGAAGCGCACAATGAGCGCAGCACGGGCTTGACAAGCGGTGCGTACTCACCCATCTCCTCTTCGAGCTCAAGCAGGAGCTGAAACGAAACGGTATCGAACGGAACACCGGTCAGATGCCTGTTCAGCACCGCAATGATCCGTTTCATCACCGTCTCATCTATAGGCACGTCAAGCCTTATATGTGAATTACAGATCTCTCCGTCGTCACAGATCATCACTACCAAAAAGCTCTGTCCGTCAATAAGCACGCCCTCATAACGCGACACCGTAACCCCGCTGTTCTTCAGCATTGTCACCGCAGTGTAGTTCGTCAATTCGGATATCACCCGCGACGCCTCTTCCATGATGTGCCCGAGCTCGCCTAATTTGAAGTCCAACAACTCATTGATCGTCTGTACCTCCTCAAGACTCAGGCGATAATTCTCCATCAGCATAGCGATATACGTCCGGTATCCCAATGTCGACGGCACACGCCCGGCCGATGTGTGGGGCTGCTCGAGAAATCCCATGCGTTCCAACTCCGCCATCTCATTCCTGATAGTAGCCGATGACAGATTGAAGTCGCCGTGCTGCGTAAGATACTTGGACCCAACCGGTTCGCCGCCGGAAATATAGGCGTCACAAACCTGTTTGAGTATCTGCTTTTTCCTTTCACTCAGTTCCACGGCGTTCACCTCTCGCTTAGCACTCTTATGTCCTTAGTGCCAACGATGATAATATACACCTTAATTTTGGCGCTGTCAAGCGTTTTATGCAAATTTCTTTGTGTAATTTTGATGAAACTTTTAGCACTCTGTTTTTCACGGTGATAAAAACACAAACAAAAAAGCCGCCCGACCGACAGCTTCTGTGTCGGGGGTACGACTTGTTACGTATGCGGGGAGTACGGCAGTTCACAGGCTCCGGTACCGGGCGTGGATTTACCTGCTTCCGTCCGGGCAAAACACGCCTTTTTCGGTTATATATGCAGTTACAAGCCCGGACGGTGTCACATCAAACGCCGGATTGTATATGCTAACGCCCTCAGGGGTCATTCGCCTTGCATACCACATATCGGATACTTCATATCCGGCACGCTGTTCAACCACTATATCTGATCCGTTCTTTGCGTTCAGATCTACCGATGAAACAGGCAGACAAACATAAAACGGCACAGAAAAACGGCGCGAAACTATCGCTAAAGGCAGCGTTCCGATCTTGTTTGCGAAATCGCCGTTTGCCGCGCAACGGTCACAGCCGACAAAAACGGCATCTATCATCCCGGCAGCCATAAGAGAAGCCGCCATGGAATCACACTGAACGGTCACATCTATACCGGCACGCGAAAGCTCATATGCCGTGAGCCTTGCGCCCTGGAGCAGCGGTCTTGTCTCGTCGGCATATACCTTTATTTTCATACCGCGTTCGGTAGCCCTGTACACGGGTGCGAGCGCCGTGCCGTATCGGACCGCCGCAAGCCTGCCGGCGTTACAATGCGTAAGCACCCGGTATCCGTCCTTGAGCAGCCCTACACCGTTGTCTCCGATGGCGGTGCAAACCGAGATGTCCTCGTCCCTGATCTCCAGCGCACACCGGAGAAGGCGGCGGCATGACTCCTCCGCGGATACGGACGGATCAAACGCACGCATAAGGCGTTCCACCGCCCACCTGAGATTCACCGCCGTAGGACGCGCAGCCGCTACCCGCTCACACATGGAAGTAAAATTCTTTTCGAAATCACGTTCCGGCAGCCTCGAAGCAGCTACCGCGCAGCCTATCGCGGCAGCCACGCCTATCGCCGGCGCTCCGCGAACGGCAAGGCTGGATATCGCATCGACAAGACCGATTTCATCGGTGATAACGCGTGTAACCTCGTTGTTCGGAAGCTGTGTCTGATCAATTATTACAAGAGCGTTAAGCTCATCGTCATACCAAAGAGTATCTCTCACATCCTGCACAATATCCGCTCCTTTGCAGCCTTCACCTCGTATTTAAGGCGTTCTATATCAAGTGACGTGAATTCACCGTTCTCATACAGCACCCGACCGTTCACCATGGTCATCACGATATCGGAATCCTGAGCTCCGTATACTATATCAGTCACCAGATCATAGCCGGGACAATACCGCTCACTTGTAACATCAAGCATGATAAGGTCGGCGGGCTTCCCGGCCTCGATCGTGCCGCCGTCACGCCCTTGCGAGCGAGCGCCCGAAACAGTGGCGGCTTCCAGCGCCATGGCAGGCTCCCTGGCCGTCTCCGGCATCAGGTGTGCCATCTCCTCCGCCGTCAGGTAGGGCGGGTTCGAGATAATGAGATCGGCCCCGCCGGAGGGCAGCCTATTATAATAGGTAAAGATGTCGTCCTGCACGGCCTGCACGCCGGTTCCCGCCACATTGGCGGTCAGGTAGGGCCAGGCGTCGGCGCTTTTCTCCACACAGGTCACAGCCGCGCCGGGCAGATGCCTGGCAATGCCCAGGCCCAGGCAGCCCGTGCCCGCACA
>URSI01000126.1 GCA_900550505.1 uncultured Eubacteriales bacterium | reverse complement strand
GAATCTACTGTAGTTGGTGGTGCTATTCCGAAGGAATACATTCCGGCAGTAGGCGAAGGTATCGAAGAAGCTATGAAATCCGGTATTCTGGGTGGCTTCCCGGTAGTAGGTGTTCATGCAAACGTATACGATGGTTCTTATCATGAAGTCGACTCTTCTGAAATGGCGTTCAAGATCGCTGGTTCTATGGCTATCAAGGAAGCCCTCAGACAGGCTCACTCCGTAATCCTCGAGCCGATCATGCGTGTTGACGTTGTCGTTCCTGATGATTACATCGGTAACGTAATCGGCGACCTCAACTCCAGACGTGGACAGATCCAGAACCAGGAGACCAGAAATGGTTCCGTTCAGGTTACTGCTTATGTTCCGCTTTCTGAGATGTTCGGTTACTCCAATGACCTTCGTTCCAAGACCCAGGGCCGCGGCCAGTATGTAATGCAGCCGAGCCACTACATCGAGGTTCCGAAGTCCATTTCCGAGGCTATCATGAGCAAGCGCAAGCAGAACGGCTAATTCCGACTGCAAATTGCACTCTCAGCGCATTTTTTCTGTGAAACTACTTGATTTTTTCGCGGAAAGATGTTACAATATTATTACTGAAATTACGGCGTCCCCCGCCCAATGGGGGACACCAGATATCACCTATTAAGGAGGAAATACCAATGGCAAAGGAACATTATAATTCCACTAAGCCCCACGTAAACATCGGCACCATCGGTCACGTAGACCACGGCAAGACCACTACTACTGCAGCTATCACAAAGTGGCTGTCCCTTCAGGGCAAGGCTAAGTTCGAAGCTTACGATCAGATCGATAAGGCTCCGGAGGAGAGAGAGCGTGGTATCACAATCAATACCGCTCACGTTGAGTATGAGACCGACAAGCGTCACTACGCTCACGTTGACTGCCCCGGCCATGCTGACTATATCAAGAACATGATCACCGGTGCTGCTCAGATGGACGGCGCTATCCTCGTTGTTGCTGCTACGGATGGTCCGATGCAGCAGACACGTGAGCACATCCTGCTTGCCAGACAGGTTGGTGTTCCGGCAATGGTCGTTTATCTCAACAAGACTGACCTTGTTGACGATCCGGAACTGCTCGAACTCGTTGAGATGGAGGTCAGAGACCTTCTGAGCGAGTATGAATTCCCGGGCGACGAGATCCCGATAATCCGCGGTTCAGCCCGTGAGGCTCTTCTTTCCGAGAGTAAGGATATCAACGATCCGGTTTATGCTTCGATTCTTGAGCTTATGGATGCTGTTGATAACTACATTCCCACGCCTGACAGAAAGGCGGATCTTCCGTTCCTTATGCCTGTTGAGGACGTATTCTCCATCACCGGTCGTGGCACCGTTGCTACGGGCAGAGTTGAGAGAGGCGTCGTGAAGATGGGTGACGTTGTTGAGATAGTCGGTCTTGCCGATGAGGCGAAGAAGACTACCATTACCGGTATCGAAATGTTCAGAAAGCTGCTTGACAGCGCTGAGGCCGGTGACAACATCGGATGTCTGCTCCGCGGTATCGATAAGAAGGAGATCGAAAGAGGACAGGTTCTCGCCAAGCCGGGTACCATCAATCCTCACACCAAGTTTGTCGGTCAGGTGTACGTTCTTACCGAGAAGGAAGGCGGACGTCACAGCCCGTTCTTCAACAACTATCGTCCGCAGTTCTATTTCCGTACCACGGACGTTACCGGCGTCATTACTCTTCCTGAGGATGTCGAGATGTGCAAGCCGGGTGACAACGTCGACATGACTGTCGAGCTGATCACACCCATCGCTATCGAGAAGGGACTTCGCTTTGCTATCCGTGAGGGTGGCAGAACCGTCGGTTCCGGCGTCGTCATCGATATCAAGGGCTAAAATTCAACATTATAGCTTCGGGGCAAGGTGAAAATCCTTACCGGCGGTCAAAGTCCGCTAACCGCTGTTGCGGCCGAGCAGGTGGAATTCCTGCACCGACGGTTACAGTCCGGATGATAGAAGCTGAGAAAATGATATCAGGCTGCCCCCGCATATGCGGGGGCAGTTTTATTTGGAGGAAATTGAAATGACAGCAACAAACAGGATGCGTTCGGGCATCAGGGCAGTGGCACTGACGGCAATGTTGGCCGCAGTGAGCGCTATTCTCCAATTTCTTGAGTTTCCGATGCCGTTTCTCATACCGTCGTTTGTAAAATTTGATTTTTCAGATCTGCCGGCTCTGCTGGCGTCATTTGCTTTGGGACCAGTCTCCGGCGTTACGGTCTGTCTTTTGAAAAATGTAATTCATTTGACCGCGACACAAACCGGCGGAGTGGGTGAACTCGCAAATTTCCTTATATCCGCGTTTTTTGTGGCACCCGCAGGATTTATCTATAAATATCATAAAACAAAAGCGGGCGCCTTGACAGGCGCACTTGTCGGAACTGTCGTTTCGGCTCTGGCAAGTTTCCCGATAAACCTGTGGATATCCTATCCGGTATATTCTAAAATGATGCCTATAGATACCATACTTGCGATGTATAATGAAATATTTGATGTTGCTGCGGAACTATGGCAGGCACTGATAGTTTTCAACGCACCGTTTACGGCATTGAAGGGTTTGGTAATTGCTTTGCTCGTGATGCTGATATATAAGCCCCTTTCGCCGATATTCAAAAAATTTATAGATGCAAAGTCCTGACGTGTCGGCGGTATCAGCAATTCAGTGCAGAGCATAAATAACTGTTGACAAATATGTCTTTCGGTGGTATACTGATAAAAAATAATCGATTGTCTTATCAAGAGCGGCGGAGGGACCTGCCCTGTGAAGCCCGACAACCTGCTGCGGCAAGGTGTCAAATCAGCGGCCATTTTTGGTGGCCGAAGATGAGATGTGAAATGCGAAAACGGCCTTTCCGTCTCCGGAAAGGTCTTTTTGTGCTCAGGATAGGACTGAAAGGCAAAGTGATATGGAAAGAAAATTTTTTACATCCGAATCCGTGACAGAGGGACATCCCGATAAGATATGCGACCAGATATCGGACGGCATTCTGGATGCGCTGTTGGCACAGGATCCTATGAGCCGTGTGGCGTGCGAGACTGCATGTACTACCGGTGTCGTGTTTGTCATGGGCGAGATAACTACAAAAGGATATGTGGATATCCAGAATATCGTGCGTGAGACAGTACGGAAGATCGGATACGACCGTGCAAAATACGGCTTTGACTGTGACACTTGTGCCGTTATCACATCAATACACGAGCAGTCGCCTGATATAGCGCTGGGCGTCGATAAGTCGCAGGAGGCAAAGTCGGGAGTGACGACGGACGGACTGGATACCGGCGCCGGAGATCAGGGTATGGTGTTCGGCTATGCCTGCGATGAAACGGCCGAGCTCATGCCGCTGCCCATTTCACTGGCACATAAGCTGGCAAAGCGTCTGACCGAAGTGAGAAAGAACGGGACGCTTGAGTATCTGCGTCCTGACGGAAAAACACAGGTGACCGTTGAATATATCGACGGCGCTCCGGTGAGGCTCGACGCGATAGTGGTATCGTCTCAGCACGATGATAAGGTGTCGCTGGAGCGCATCCGTGAAGACGTGATACGTGAGGTGATTAAGCCTATCGTCCCGGCTGCCATGCTCGATGAAAACACAAAGATATATGTCAACCCGACCGGGAGATTTGTCGTTGGCGGTCCTAACGGTGACAGCGGTTTGACGGGCAGAAAGATCATAGTTGACACTTACGGCGGTTACGCGAAGCACGGCGGCGGTGCTTTCAGCGGAAAGGACCCGACAAAGGTCGACCGTTCCGCTGCATATATGGCACGTTACCTTGCAAAAAATGTTGTAGCAGCGGGGCTTTCCCGTAAATGCGAAGTTCAGATAGCATATGCGATAGGTGTGGCAAAGCCCTTGTCGGTTTATGTTGATACCGAAGGCACTGCGGCATTCGGATTGAGTGACAGGGCGATAGCCGATCTGCTTGTTGAACTTGTAGACCTCAGACCGGCTGCAATTATCGAGAGATTTGATCTGCGTCATACCAAATACCAACCGCTCGCGGCGTACGGACACCTTGGCC
>URSI01000125.1 GCA_900550505.1 uncultured Eubacteriales bacterium | reverse complement strand
CTCAAAGGACAGGATAGACCTTGCAAAGGCTAAGAAAATCCTTGACGCAGACCACGACGGACTCGATAAGGTGAAGGAACGTATACTCGAATATCTTGCGGTCAGACGGCTTACCAACTCCGCAGGCGGTCAGATCATCTGCCTTGTCGGGCCGCCCGGTGTCGGCAAGACCTCCGTAGCGCGCTCTATCGCAGCCGCCATGAACAGAAAATATGTGCGCATAGCGCTCGGCGGTATACGTGATGAAGCGGAAATACGCGGTCACCGCCGCACCTACGTCGGCTCCATGCCCGGACGAATAATAACGGCTCTCCGTCAGGCGGGGACAAGAAACCCGCTGATGCTGCTGGACGAGATCGATAAACTGACGAGCGATATGCACGGCGATCCCGCTTCCGCACTGCTGGAGGTGCTGGACGCGGACCAGAACAAGACTTTCCGTGACAACTTTATAGAACTTCCCTTTGATCTTTCGCAGGTGATGTTTATCGCCACCGCGAACACCACTCACACCATACCTCCGGCGCTGCTCGACAGGATGGAGATCATTGAAATGGTCTCGTATACCGCAGAACAGAAGCTTTCCATTGCAAAAAATCACCTTATCCCGAAGCAGATGAAAGCTCACGGGCTTTCAAAACGCAATTTGCGGATCACGGACGAAACGGTAAACGAGATAATCTCAAAATACACACGTGAAGCGGGAGTGCGCAACCTCGAGCGTGAGATAGGCACGATCTGCCGTAAAACGGCAAAGCTCGTAGTGGAGGACAGCACCGCTTCGGTCACGGTGACACCGGAAAAACTCCCCGAAATGCTGGGCGTCCCGCATTTCGACGACGAAAAGATATACTCGGGCGACGAGGTCGGTGTGGTCAACGGTCTTGCCTGGACCGAGGTCGGCGGCGATCTGCTGCGCATAGAGACAGTATCAATGGAAGGCACGGGCAAGCTCGAGCTCACCGGATCGCTCGGCGATGTCATGAAGGAAAGCGCACATGCCGCCGTGAGTTACATCAGAAAACACTGCGACGAATACGGCATAGACGGCGAATTCCATAAAACAAGGGATATCCATGTCCATGTCCCCGAGGGAGCCATCCCCAAGGACGGGCCGTCCGCCGGCATAACGATAGCTACGTCGATACTTTCCGAGCTGTCGGGCAGGCCGGTCAAGCGCAACGTCGCAATGACCGGCGAGCTGACCCTTACCGGACGCGTACTGCGGATAGGCGGTCTGCGCGAAAAAGCCTTTGCCGCCTACAAAGCCGGTGTCGATACCGTCATAATACCCAAGGACAACGAATGCGATATACCCGAGCTGGACGAAGCCGTAAGGAAGAAGATCAGCTTCATACCGGTCGAGAATTACAGCCAGGTGCCCGCATCGGTGCTGGTGAACCCATGAACATGAACCACGGCGGACTCAACCTGCACAACGTCACGCTGGCGGCCACCGCCGGCAGCGCTGCGCAGCATATCAAATACGGCCCGCCGCAGGTCGCCTTTTCCGGGCGTTCCAACGTGGGCAAGTCGTCGCTCGTGAACTGCCTGCTGGGAAGAAAAAAACTCGCCAGAGTGAGCGGCGAGCCGGGAAAGACCATCACGGTCAATTATTACCTTGTGGATAAATCGCTGTATCTCGTCGATCTTCCGGGCTACGGCTTTGCACGCAGACCTAAACAGGATCAGGCACGGTGGTCTGCCGTGACGCAGGCGTATTTCGCCGCAAACAGCTCGCTGCGGCTGGTACTTCAGCTCATAGACGCACGCATAGGCGCCACCGACGACGACCGAATGATGCTCGATTACATGAACGCGAACGGCATACCTTATGTCATAGTGGCGACGAAATGCGATAAACTCACGCGAGCCCAACTCGATCAAACCGCCAAAAAACTGCTCGATGAGCCGCTGCTGCGCCCAGGCACGGGAATAATCTTTTTCTCCTCGCTGAAGGGCACGGGCAGAGACGAGCTGTGGCAGCTCATGCTGCGCTCAATAGCCGAACAATGACAAAAACGCCGGCTCTCGCGCGGTGAACACGCGGTCGTCAAGGTAATCAAGCACCGTGCCGAAGGTCCGGAAACGGAATTCCGCGCGATAGGCGCACAGCGCCTGCGAGAAAAACCCTCTCTCACGGTCCTTTTTGTTGACGGCATATTTTCCGTCGCCGAGCAACGGATGACCGCAGGCGGCAAAGGACGCACGGATCTGATGTGTCCTGCCCGTCACGAGCTCGACCTCAAGCAGCGTAAGCGCACGGGTGCGGTCGCGCGCGATCACACGATAGCGCGTAACAGACTCCTTCGCTCCGGACGACGCCGATTCGCTGACACGCACTTTGTTTTTTTCAGCATCCTTTTCAATAAACCCGCGCAGCTCTCCGCTGTCGCCTCTGACCAAACCGTGAACGACGCAAAGATAAAATTTGCCGATCTCACGGTTTTTTATTTTTTCGTTCATCGCCCGCAGCGAAGCCGCGTTTTTAGCGGCAAATACGAGCCCGCAGGTATTGCGGTCGATGCGGTTGCAGAGCGCGGGCGCAAACGAATTCTCGGTCGCCGGATCGTATTCTCCGTGCTCGTACAGGTATGCCTTGATATGGTTTATGAGAGTGTTGTAGCTTTCGGAATCGTCGGAATGGACCAGCAGCCCGGCGGGCTTGTCGGCTATGAGTATGTTTTCATCCTCATAAACAACGTCGACCCTTGGCTTTATCCTGAGAAAAGCGTCGTCGCGCTGCACTCCGAAAAACTCGTCCGATATGTAAAATGTAAGCATATCTCCTGCGGAAAGTATGTCCGACTCACTTGCACGGCGCCCGTTGAGCCTGACGCACCTGTTGCGTATGTATTTATACATAAGCGATCTCGGCATTGTCGGAAAATAGCGTGAAAGAAATTTATCAAGCCTTATCCCGCCGTCATTTTCACCTATCCGCAGCTCTCTCATACAAACTCCTCCGAACGTCATTCAACCACTGACGATACGAGGACGGCATAACGCGCTCCCGTATCGCTCATTATTATATAAAAAATAAAAATAAAATCAAGTACGCCTTGTAAAGCGCGGGAGTTTGTGATACAATACACTAAAATTCACAAGCTTGTCACAATATTAAGGGCATATGTAACGAAAGGAGCAGCGTACATGAAAAAATCCCTGACGATACTGTTGGCGCTGGCATTGCTGCTGCCATCAGTCATTTTCGGATCCGCAGCGGATCTCACCGAAGTTCCGGCAGAGGCTCCCGCGATAACCGCTCAGGCCGGCGAAACGGTGGATCTCACCGGATACGCCTATGTGTCGGACGGCACCTCGACTCCTCTTTCGGAATACTCCTGGAGCTCCGAAGACTGCGAGATCACCGGTTCGAACCAGGTAACCGTCGCCGAAAAGGGCGTTTATTGCCTGACAGGTGAAAAAGAGGGCAAGCAGATCAGAGTCTACATAGTCGCCGCCGAAGAGGGCGATGAGGACTTTGTGCTGTACGAAGAGGATTTCGACGAGTTTACCGCCGAGGAACAGGCGGAATATACCAAGCTTTCCGGTAATTTCACGGTAGCAGACGGCAAAATGACGCTTACTCCGGGTACCATAGTGCTGCTGCCGGAATTTCTCGGCGACTTCGGCAACTACCGCATAGATGTAACGGGCACGATGCTTTCCGCTACCGAGGGTACACGGTGGAGCTCCGTTATGTTCCGCGTGCAGAACAGCCTGCGCCCGTATTACCAGATGTGCGTCCGCCAGACTGCCACCGCCTCGAACGGTGTGGAGTTTGCCGAAATGACTCCGGCATCACAGTGGAGCGTGACCAACACCGCCTCTTTTACCGAAGCAATAAGCTCCGCTAAGAGCTATACCTTCACAGTCAAAGCATACGGCAATATAGTGGAGGAATCCATAAACGGTCAGGTCCTCATATATGCGGAAAACGCTGACAAATATGATACCGGGCGTATAGGTGTGCAAACAAACGGGTCTACACTCGCCGTCGACAGCATCCGCGTGTGTCTGCAGCTTTCAAAGCCGGAACGCGCCCCCTCAAACTCGGTGTTTGCAGATACGCGTGACCCTGAGTCAA
>URSI01000124.1 GCA_900550505.1 uncultured Eubacteriales bacterium | reverse complement strand
CGCTTGTGAAGATACTGACAGAGCCGCGTAACAGCGCGGTGAAGCAGTACAGAAAGCTGTTTGAGCTTGACGGCGTGGATCTTGAGTTTACACCGGAGGCGCTTACTGCGATAGCCGACCGCGCTATCGAACTCAAGACAGGTGCCCGCGGCTTAAAAAGCGTCATGGAAAATTTGCTGACCGATCTTATGTATCGTATACCGTCCGAAGATGTTTCACGTGTTGTGATAACGCCGGAAACGGTGGCGGGCGGCGAACCTGTTGTGGAGTATGCTGCACATGAGACCACTGACGTTGCGACCGGTGAAACGTCCGATTATGACGGGAAAGGGCAAGAGACCCCGGACACGACCGAAAACGGTGATGTATCTGCCCCCCCGGCTGCGACTGAAGACGGTGTCGTTTGAACCGTTATGCTCTCTCTTTATATTCATATACCTTTTTGCATTTCAAAATGCGCCTACTGTTCCTTTTATTCTGCGCCAGCGCATGACGGCGAGGCGGACGAGTACGTCCGCTCGCTGTGTTCTCAGCTTTCGGTATTCGATGGTTCAACTGATGTCTGCACCGTGTATTTCGGAGGAGGCACCCCATCGTTGCTCGGACCGGAGCGCGTTGCCCGCGTGATGAAGGCTGTAAACGGCGCATTTTCTCTTACTCGGGACTGTGAAGTGACTCTTGAAGCCAATCCCGGTACGGTATTTGCCGGTCAGATCGAAAAGTACCGCGAATGCGGAATAAACCGCTTGAGTATCGGCATGCAGACGAGTGACGAACGGATGCTTGCTCTGCTCGGAAGGTGTCATAGTCACTCCGATACCGTGAGACTTGTCGGTGAAGCAAAGGATGCGGGACTGGACAATATCTCACTGGACATTATCAGTGCACTGCCGGGAAAAGATATTGAGGGGTCACTTGCGGATGTGAAAAGCGCGCTTGAACTGGGGCCGAAGCATATATCAGTGTATCTGCTGACCTTGGAAAAAGGAACACGCATGTATGAACTGAAGGACGTTCTCAGTTTCCCAGATGAAACGATGCAACGCGAGGCATACCTGAGTTGCTGTGAGACCCTTGAGAAGGCAGGATACGAGCATTATGAGATTTCCAACTTCGCGTTGCCGTCATACCGTTCCCGCCACAATATGAGATACTGGGAACGCGGAGAATATCTCGGATTCGGACCTCACGCCCACTCATTTTATAAAAATCGCCGTTTCAGTTGCGGGCTGTCGACGAATGAATACATAAACAGGGCTTTGTGCGGCGAGAGTGTATTTGATGTTTCAGATTATTCCGGTTCTGAGCAACTTTCTGCAAGTGAGCGGCGTGAAGAAGAAATAATGCTCGGATTGAGGCTTTCCGACGGTGTGATACTTGAAGGTAAAGCCGCAGAAAAGGCGACGAGGCTGGAAAAGCTGGGGCTTATGCGATCCGTAAACGGAAGGTGGAGCCTTACGGATGAAGGCATGATTGTTTCAAACGCCGTTATTTCGGAGCTGATTGTATGAATGAAGGTTTTTTGAGAATGGGTATGGCGATAGGCGAGGAGTCGGTAGAGAAGCTCGCCGGTTCACATGTTGCCGTTTTCGGTCTCGGCGGAGTCGGAGGATTTGCCTGTGAGGCGCTCGCGAGGTGCGGCGTCGGCAAGCTTTCCATCGTCGACGGCGACAGCTATGAAATAACGAATATTAACCGTCAGATAGGTGCCACCACGGAAACCGTCGGGAGACCGAAAACCGATGTGCATATGGAAAGGATATTGCGTATAAATCCTGAGTGTACGGTTTTTGCGCACAATATGTTTTATTTGCCCGGTAATTCAAGTGAAATAGATTTCGGGAGCTTTGATTGTGTTATTGACGCTGTCGATACTGTCACTGCCAAACTTGAGATAATTTCACGCGCGAGTATTTCGGACGTGCCCGTGATCTCATGTATGGGCACCGGCAACAAACTTGACCTGACGAGGCTGCGTGTGGGCATGCTTTCCGAGACGTCGGTATGCCCTCTCGCGAGGGTGATGCGCCGTGAGGTGCGTGCGAAGGGGTTGCCAGATGTTAAGGTCGTATGGTCGGACGAGCCGCCCTTGAGCACTTCTTCCGATGAGAAGAGGGTCCCTTCAAGCCTTATTTTTGTTCCTGCGGCTGCAGGGCTGCTGCTTGCCCGAGAGGCGCTCAATGTTTTGCTTCGGGCCGGGAAAGTTAAATGAACACGGAAAGGACTGATAGTCAGTGAATAAAAGATTCGTCGCACGGTTTGAAAGAGTATCGCGTCAGGAGTATGCCAAGTCGGCTTTACCTGAAAACTACGAAAACATAGCTTTGCCGCGCAGGGCAACGTCGGGTAGTGCCGGTTATGACTTTTTTTTGCCGCACGGGGTGAAATTGTCCCCCGGCGAAACGGTAACAGTTGCTACAGGGGTCAGGGCTTTGATAGATGACGGTTGGGTGCTTATGATATTCCCGCGCAGCGGATTGGGGTTCAAATACAGATTACAGCTTGACAATACTGTCGGGATAATCGACAGCGATTATTCATTGAGCGATAACGAGGGACACATACACATACGAATGACAAACAATTCGCATGAGAAGACACTTGAACTACGCGCAGGAAGCGCATTTGCCCAGGGAGTGTTCCTTCCTTATGGGCTTGCAGACGGTGACAGCGTAAGTGAGGTGCGTAACGGGGGCTTCGGCAGTACGGGAATATGAATGCGGTTATTGACGCGGTGCTCGCTTTCACTTGACAAAAGAGCAGGATTCGTCTATAATATCTCGTATCAATCGGAAAGGATATCTGCAAATGAAAAAAAACTTTTTGCCGGTAATGATCCTTCTGTTAGCCATACTTACAGCTTCGTGTGTTATGGATGACGGACAGTCACAGCCTTCGGAAAGTTCCGTTGTGCCCGAGCAGTCTCAACAGGAGGAGTCCGCAGTGGAAGATTTTGTGTTTACGGGAACCGAAAGTTTCAACAATAAGAATATGATGAACACCGGCAAAATGGGTGACAGCGACGGCCCCGCGTATTGCGTGTATTCAAATAAGGGCTATAATAAAGCGGCATTTGAGGTTGAGCTTTCCGAAATCGACCTTAATATATATCGTAACGGTACAGCGCAGCACGTCAACGCGTATATTTTCCTTGGCATCGACATATATGCGCCGGAGGGTGACTGGTGGGTCAACTGCGTGGATACCGGACTCGTTTACTCATCAGATACTAACGGTTGGCACGTTTTTTACAATATGTATATGACTGAGCAGGATTCAAACCGCTGGTATGAGTCGAGCGTGAGCCTCGATTCAGATCACGATTACAGATTGCAGCTTGACAGCAGCAGCAAAGAAAACCAATGCACGCTTACGGTTTATGACATTACTGAGCAGAAGGTGGCGGACAGCGTTACTTTTGAAGCGGCAATGGCGCTTCCTGACGGCAGCAATACGGGATATCTTATGAATTTTGCGCTTGATTATCCGAATGATATACGCCTTGACATGGATGGCAATGTTACCGACAATTGGCTTGAGATAACCAAATATAACAGCGATTGCGGTATGTATATGAAGAATATCCGCGTGAAAAATGCTGTCCTCTATGATTCCGAGGGCGAACACGAATGGACGAAGGAACGCACAATGTGTCGCGGCATATGGCCTGACGGCTCTATGGATCTCGGATATGTTTGCACCTACGTCGAAAAAGCCGATGAAAACAAATCGTTTATAGTTTCGCTTGATCTTAACTCCAAATGAAAACAAAAAAAAGTTCTGTTTTGAGTTTGCGCAGCCTGTTCTGTTTTGTGATAATATTGCTGACGGTGTTACCGCTCACCGGCTGTGAGCTGTTCGCAGCCGAGCGCGAGCTTTCAGAGGATAACAGCAAGTTACTTGCCGAATATGTCTCACACCGTGTGCTTGAAAAGGGAGCGGCGCTTTTTGTCGCGCAGGACGGAAGCTATGTTGCAATACGTGGCGGGGAAAACGAGTTCGTATATGTGTCCAAAAACGGAGAAGGTGTGTGTAAGTCCGCCGGGTGCGTTTTTTATGCCGATACGGTCGTTTCTGTTTCTGAGTCACGCGGCAGGCTCGGACTTGAACTT
>URSI01000123.1 GCA_900550505.1 uncultured Eubacteriales bacterium | reverse complement strand
AACCGCTGTCTTTTCAAACCCCATGTACGGCAGCACCTCGGAAAGCACCTTTGAAACATACGGTGCGGCAACGACGCCTCCGTAGTATTTATCTCCGGTAGGTTCATCAACTGCGAACAGTATGGATATTTGCGGCGCTTCCGCCGGAGCAAAAGCAACGCACGAGCTGACATACGGTTCGAATCCTTCTTCGCTGACGACATCACGTTTTTGGCTCGTGCCCGTCTTGGCAGCAACATTGTAGCCCTCGACCCTTGCATTTACCGTTGAGCCGCTTGTCGTCGCTTCGGCAAGTATGCTCATTATCTGCTCTGAAACCGTTGACGAAATGACCTGACGCGTTTCGGGATATTCGTAGGATTTGATTATAGTTTTGTCGTCATCAACCTGCGACTTTACAAAGTGGGGAGTTACAAGATATCCGTCGTTTGCGACAGCGGAAACAGCACGCAGATGCGCTAACGGAGTCACCTTAAAGGTCTGGCCGAACGAATAGACCGCAAGTGATATGTCAGCCAACGGTCCGCTGTCGTATATCGTAGAAGCCTGACCTCCTATATCCGCGCCGGTACTCTCAGTATATCCGAATTCCCCGAAGTATTTCAAAAACAGAGAAGAACCTATCTTCAATCCGAGCTGAACAAATGCAGGGTTACATGAATTCTGCAGAGCAGTCGCAAGCGTCTGTTCCCCGTGACTCACGCGGGAATGGCATTTGATGTCGTAGTTTGCTATGTGCATCGTCTGGCAAAAATAGGTGTCATCGACGGTTGAAACGCCCTCTTCAAGTGCAATGGCTGTTGTCACGATCTTAAATGTTGAACCGGGTTCATATGTATCAGACACGAACTTGTTGCGCCACATCTTGTTCAAAAGCTCGGTTTTATAGCTGCTGACCTGCTCACCTGTCCCGACGTATGCATCAAGTAACGCCTGGGAGTCACTGTCAAGGGTATACGGGTCGTTAAGATCATACGTGGGATATATCCCGAGAGCAAGCACTTCTCCGTTGGTTACGTCCATGATGGTACACATGACCTTTTCATTGGGATCGTACTCGTAATATGCCTGCTCACAGTATTTCTGTACCACGCTCTGTATGTAAATATCTATTGTCAATACTATGTCAGTGCCATCGACAGCATCGATATAGCTCTCGTACTTAAACGGCAGCTCGTCACCGTTGCCGTCACGCCCTATAACCACTCTGCCGTCCGTTCCACTGAGCACGCTGTCATAATATGCCTCAAGCCCGGCGAGTCCCTGACCGTCCGAGCCGGTAAATCCGATAAGATTTGCCGCGAGACTGCCGTAAGGATAATATCTTTTTGTACTTTCACGCAAATACACGCAATGCGAAAGCTCATTCGCAAGGACAAACGTCCTAACCATATCGGCGATCTCCGCATTAAGTTCCTTTTTTATGACCTGATACCTGCTGGTCGTCTTCAATGCGCGCTGATAGATCTCATCATAAGGCACGTCAAGTATCTGCGAAAGTCCGCTGCATATAGCTACGCGCTCCGTTTCGCTTTCGATATCCGCCGGCGAGATGAAGCACGTTTCCACGGTGATATTTTCCGCCAGCACATTCATGTTGCGATCATAAATGACCCCGCGTGCTGCCGGTATTGTATATTCGCTCGTATACTGACTCAACGCCTGCTGCTTATAGTTTTTGCTGTCAACGAGCATAAGGTTTGCAAGCTGTCCAATAAGCCCGACAAGAAGAACGATCATCAGCACCGTGACTGCCCTGCCCCTGTTGATGATCGATCTCTTTGTGGTTGTCTCCGCAGGTCCAAGTTCACCCTTGAACAGCTTTAACGAGGTCTCGCGTTTTTTGTTGTTGTTGTTTTTCAAGCGACTCATCGTTCCTTGTTTGATGTCACTAAATAATATTTATGCAGCGTCAAAAAAATGCGTGGTCAGTCAAATAAGTCTCTGATCGCTTCTCCGATGGACGAAAGGAGCAGACCGAACCCCTTTTCCTCACGTCTGACGATCTCGGTTTTGTCGTCGTTGGTGAGGTCAACATACTTTCTTTCAAGCTCGCTGGATTTGACCATGCCCAGTTCATTTGCCGCTACATTCTCGATATCGGCCTCGCTGTACCGGAAATTCAACTGGTTCTGGAGCCGCGTTTCCGTTTTGCGCAACTCACTCATCTCGGTCTTCAGCTGAGATATCTCGTTCTTGAAAGTATTGATCTCAGCGTAGTTGATAATGGTATAAAGGACAAGCACCGTCATCACCGCGACCGTGAGCACAATGCTTACGGGGAATGGCGTCTTTTCTTTTTTGCGGACGGTAGCAATACCCGAGCGCGATATACTCCTGGTGGGAACTCTGCCGACGGCGAGTCCGGCGATCCCGGTAAGGCGAGAGCCGCCACGTTTTACGACAGAATTTGACTTCTTTTGCGAACCCGTCACTTTTTTTATTTCTTTCACCTTGTCTCGGTTTTCAGACATATCCTACCCCCGCCTTAAAGGCTTTTACAACTTCTCCACGACCCGCAATTTCGCACTGTGCGAACGCGGATTCACCGAGCATTCTTGTTCGGACGGCAACAACGGCTTTTTAGTTACCGGTTTCACTGTCTGTTTTTTCCCGCATACGCACACGGGAAGATCCGGTGGACACTCACATCCACGCGCTAGCGAAGCGAAAGTCTGCTTAACAATCCGATCCTCGAGCGAATGAAATGTGATGACGGCGAGCCTTCCGCCGGGAATGAGCAGATCCACAAGGCAACGCAACGTCGGTTCGATAGCCGACAGTTCTCCGTTAACTTCTATCCGTATGGCCTGAAACGTACGCTTTGCGGGATGTCCGTCGCCTTTTGCCGCGTGCGGAACAGCCCTTTCCACTACTTCCACAAGCTGAAGCGTAGTCGTTATGGGCGAATCGGACCGAGCGCGAACTATTTCAGCCGCAATACGGCGTGCATACCGTTCTTCACCGTATTCACAAAGTATCTTCTCAAGCGTTCTCCCGTCGTAGCCGTTCACCACATCGAACGCTGAAAGCTTTTGCGTTGTATCCATCCTCATATCGAGCGGAGCGTCTTTCATATAAGAAAATCCGCGCTCAGCGTTGTCGAGCTGATATGAGGATACCCCGAGATCGATCATCGCTCCGTCAATGCGTTCCACGCCTAACTTATCAAGTGCGTATCCCACATTTACAAAATTATCATGGACGAGTTTTATGTTAGTGACATTTCCGAATAGCACCTCGGCGTTCGCTATGGCGTCACCGTCTCTGTCGAAGGCTACCAGCAAACCCGTTTTGCCGAGCTCTTCAAGCAGCGCCGCGGAATGTCCGCCTCCACCGAGAGTGCAGTCCACATATGTACCGCCCTCCTTCACGGCAAGCGACGAAATCGTTTCGCCGAGCATTACCGGGAAGTGCCTGAATTCCATATCATACACCCAGCTTTATCATCTGTTCTTTGATACTCTTGCTGTCCTTAAAACTATCCCAGGCTTCTGCCGCCCATATCTCTGCCCTGTTGTTATTTCCAAGCACGCACACATCATGCTCGATGCCCGCATGTTCACGATAAATCTGGGATATCAGCAGCCTCCCCTGCGTATCGAGAGAGACCTGTCGGGCACTTGCAAAGAAAAACAGCTTTATCTCCTGCGCTTCAGCGTCGGGCAGGTCACACAACTTTTCAACAAATTTCGACCAAGAACCAAGAGGATAAAGCCGTATCGATCTGTCGAGCCCTTTACAGAGAATAAACTCATTGCCAAGCTCCTCACGAAAAGGAACGGGTATGAATACGCGTGATTTTGCATCAAGCGAATATCTGTATTCACCAAGGAACACGCGGACTCCCCCCTTTTCGTAAGATTTGCGAGCCGAGCGCACAAATTGCATGCCATGTTATAACGAGCGGCAGAACCGCGCCAACGGCTCCGTATCGTGATCCGCTCCATGGTGAAGCGGCAAACAACCCCCAACTCAATGTCTGTGACACTCATTGAGGCAACAAAGTGCACTCATAGTGGTTTTTACATACACTTTTCCCCACGCAAACTTATTATAAATCATGTATTTATAAAAATCAATACCTTTTCACAAAAAATGAGGACTGATTTTATTATTATTATATAATTATGTAAACATCTATGTAAACAAAAAACTCGTTTTATTCCTCAA
>URSI01000122.1 GCA_900550505.1 uncultured Eubacteriales bacterium | reverse complement strand
TTATCGTCTCCCCATGCGCACATTTGATAACCGTGATAACGACATCACCCAGCGCAAAATGCGAATGGGCGTTTTCAAAATCCTCGCCTTTGTTACGTTTTATCCAATCTTTTATGCCGCCAGATTTTGACGCTGTTGATGTGAGCGAAACCATTCGGTTGCCGCGATTGAGACCAAGATACTTCGCTATGGGTCCCAGTTCATGCGTGGGATACACGTCACCCGTCCGGTTCAGGTAATTGTCAAGCCGATAGTGTCTGTTCTCATGACCGAGCGCCACCTCGTCGCGGAGGTCGTGACGGTAGCCGCCCTCACAGTGGACAAGCTCGCCGAAGACGCCCTTCTTGATCATGTTGAGGATGGTCATCTCCTCTTTGCCGTAGCAGCAGTTCTCGAGCATCATACATGGTTTCCCGGTACGTTCCGAAGTCCTGATAAGCTCCCAGCACTCCTCGATGCTCGAAGCCCCACCGACCTCAATACCGGCATAAAGTCCCGCGTTCATGGCGTCGAGAGCGATCGCGGCATGTGATGTCCAGCTTGCCGGCGCTATAACGCAGTCCAGACCCTTTATGTCAAGCAGGTCTCTGTACGAGGTGCTGACCGCGGGACGTTTGCCGCGGACACTCTCAACAAGCTCAGCGCCCTTTTCCGCACGATCCGCATAAAGATCGCTCACGCCGAGGATTTCCACGTCCTCCATCTGAAGCAGCAATTTCAGATACCCATAACCGCGTGCTCCCAGTCCGATGTAGAGCACATTGACCTTTTTCATAGCACCTTCACACTCTCTTTCCGACTTTATTACTGATTTTTCTTACGCGCACGACCGAGCCGCGACCATACACCAAAGCTCATGGGCCATATGACTCCTCCTACCGCGACCATAAAGAAATATCTTACGGCATGAGCAAACGGATGATACGCAAAAACCATATTCAGCGGCTCCTTCAGTATCTCCTTGACACCGAAGACGAGTACGGCACCCAAGACGAGCTTCAGCGCCTGTGCCCACAACGCGGCTTCGGTGGGATATTTGATGTACGCGTCGTCAAAGCGCATTGCGAAAACAAATGCCAGTACTGCGCCGAAGGCACTGTACGCATTCTTAACTCCTTCTGCGTCGAGCTCACTATCCCCGTTCCCCTGTGTAAGGAGAACATACGCCAACATAACAACGGCAAATACCACGCACGCACCGTCAAGCAGATTTCGGAATTTTCTTGATTCAAGACTGCGCCTGTAAACATACTCAACGGCAAAGAGTATGACGACTCCCAACACCAGGGAAACCAGAACATCCCAGAATGTATGCACTCCGAGATACAACCGTGACAGGGCTATCAGAAATACGGCAGAACCGCAAATGATCCGCACGACGCGACCGCGACCGAAAACCGCAACACAGCCGTACGATGTCACGGCATTTGCGGTATGTCCGCTCGGAAAACTGTACCCGGTAGCCCCCGGCAATGCCGATTCCACTGCGGTAAACGAAGGGTCTCTCACCCATGGGCGCGGCACACGAAAGATATTTTTGAGCAAAATATTGGAACCGAGCGAAAAAAAACCTGTATACAGCACAAGCCTGCCGAATTTTTTGTCACCGCACCAAAGCAGAACCATCGCGAGCACAAGCACTGCCGCCTCGGAACCCAAAAACGTGAACAGAGAAAACAGAAAATCCAGCACCGGATTTCTGATATCCTCCAGGACATAAAGCACACCCATCCGTCAATGCCAAAGCTTTGCCGGATAAACACCGCTTGCGATCACACCGTTCAAATATTCAACCATCGCTTCTCTGTCATCCCGATATGTCACACCGCGCCATGTGTCAGTAGTCGGTATGACCCTCACACTGCACCGCTTCTCTTCCACAAGTTCGCCTACTCTTGTCGGAAGCAGGTACTCCGTCTTCATCGGGTCAAACCCGTCGCGGGTGACAAACTTTTCCCAGCCGTTCTCCATGCCTTCGAAAACACGGGGAGTGAACGCCCAGAAATTCATCGACGCCACGGTGTCCTCACCGGCATCGTACCACGTTTCGTCTTCAAGATACCGTATCACACCGTCATCACATCGTTTGATCTTCAGTCTTTCATCGATGTGTGTGAGATACCCGTTCTCCACTTTGCAAAGCCCTCTGGCAACCGTGCCGCTCTCTGAAAGCGTATTTCTGAGCAAGAATCCTATCATTGCATAATCCGTAGAATCCACGTCGGTCGCTTTGAGAAATTCTGCTGCGATGCGATAGCTTTCCTTACCGTAAAAATCGTCGGCATTTATAATGGCAAACGTGTCGCTCACCGCACCCTTACAGCACCACAGCGCGTGCGCGGTCCCCCACGGCTTCGTGCGTCCGTCAGCATTTACGCTGCCGGGCAGCTTGTTCGGATCCTGAAAAACGTATCCTACATCCACACTTCTCTCTATCCGCTCACCTATGGTCGCACGGAAATCCTGCAGGTTTTCCTCTTTGATTATAAAGACCACTCGGTCAAAGCCTGCGCGAATGGCATCATAAACCGAATAATCAATAATAAATTCACCGTTGGGGCCGAGCGGATCTATCTGCTTAAGACCGCCGTAACGGCTTCCGAGACCCGCCGCGAGAATAACAAGTGTCATAATTATCACCTTTCACCTGAAATGAATTCCGTGCCTGCACGAACGTACGCCGCAATGAGGCACGTTTGAAAATCATCTAAATGCACAGATCAACGACTTATCGGCTTGTCAAGCTTTATAACCGAACCTTTTCCTATGCTTGCAGTTGCGGTGGAAAGCGTTATCACAGAATCGTCATTGATATCATATACCATGCTTAATGTATGTGGCGTGTCTGTGCTGCGGAGCGTTGCAGTAACGACGCCGCTGCACACTTCAAAACAGCTTCTGGCCCTGACCCTGCGTTTTCCGGCGACAGCTTCGGGAAAAATATGCACGGAGCAGTCAGTCAGCATCGGCTCAGAGTAGACGTAGTAACCGTTACCCGCCGCAAAACGTTCATCACCGAACATAATTTCAAACAGGTCATTGTCACACCGCAGCTTGACTCTGCCGTAAATGTCACTCAAATAGGTTCTTTCAAACCGCAATGTTTCGGCAGAGCGCACCGGTTCATAAATCTCAGAGGCTATAACTTCCGATTCTGAATCACTCAGCGGTATCTGCTCAAGAGAATAAAACAGCTCCCGGCAAAAGTCAAGCTCAAGCTGCATGTCTCCGGCCTCAGCAGTCACAACAAAATAGTTGCCGCCCCCCGGGAAGACCACGCACAACTGACCGTATGCGCCGTCACCTCTGAACCCGCCGCCGTCATTTTGCCAGAACTGATAACCGTATCCTGCCTTCCAGTCGTGCGCTGCGTGCATCGGTGCGGTATCGAGCTGATTTGCTGTAGCGGCCTCAAAATAATCGCGCGGTATGATCTGTTGACCGCAATAAGAGCCGCGGCCTGCGAGCAGCGCCGCAAAACGTTCCAGCTCGTCAGCACACAGCCGCAAGCCCGTTCCGCCCTGGCATATGCCTCCCACGGTATCCCATTCGGGAATTTCGGATATCCCGAGCGGCCTGAAAAGTCTGGGGTAAAGCCACTCGTTCAAAGGCTGGCGTGTAAGCCTCTCAACAGCTGCCGCGACCATCATCGTAGCTGACGTGCTGTAAAGAAACTCGCTTCCCGGGTCACGCTCTGCGGGGAAGGAAAAATATGCCTTCAACACATCAGCTTCCCCGTAAAGCTCGCCCATATGGCATTTTCCGTGCCCGGACGACATGGTAAGGAGATTCCTGAAAGTGACGTGCTTTTTCCGATCGTCCCGCACGTATCGTTCATATTCCGGGAACACCGACAAAAGCGTATCGTCAAGCCCTATGTTTCCCTGCTCGCACAGGATGCCGAAAGCAAGAGACGTAAAAGGCTTGCTCAACGAATAAAGCTGTACCCGGTCGGTACGTTCATACGGACGCAATGCCAACCTGACGATCGGCAAGTAGTTTTTCACTACCGTCAGAGTATGTATATTTATGTTGTGTTCCCTGCACTTCCGAAGGAACGATACCGTCCTCTGAGCGTTCACCATACCCCTCCGTCAGGCAGTAACTATTTTGCTCTCCGCAACAAGCCCCAGCTTTTCGACCGCCGCCTCACGCATTTTGTACTTGAGGATCTTTCCGGCGGCATTCATCGGGAAAGAGT
>URSI01000121.1 GCA_900550505.1 uncultured Eubacteriales bacterium | reverse complement strand
CAGAAAATAATACGAATATGCCGATTGCAGATATAGCAAAACGCCGCCTTGGAACAAATCCAAGACGGCGTTTTCTGCTTTGGTATCAGATTGAACATTTCACGGCAAAGCCTCCTGCAAAAAAGTAGGTGTTCGTCCAATACCTGTTTGGTGGAGGCGACGGGAGTCGAACCCGTGTCCGAAAAACGATCCTTACCGCTTTCTCCGGGCGCAGACGATCCTCAGGATTCCCCGGACACGCCGCCGACCGTCAGGCTGCGCATCCCGGTAGCTTCATTGGTTCATGACCGTCCGCAAAGCTTAAGACGGTTCACGTTCACTGCTCTGTCACGCCGCTTCCGATGCCGCAGTACTCACCGGAGCGACGGCCGCCGTTAGGCGGCGATTGCTACATTTCTGTTAGCGTTTATTTTTAAATTCCGGTTTTTATAGAAGTACCGGACTTCTGCCCGCTTACGATATCTCACATTCCCCGTCGATACCTTTACGCCCCCATATCCTTTTCCGCACGACGTTCATTGCGTCCGGACCCGGCTGCAATACCCTGCACGATCATTCTCCTCTGACTCGTGCCGCCGTTTCCCGCTCTGCTTCCCGCTCGGCGGTCTTCTTTGCTTCCGTTTCACGCTTATCGTACAGCTTTTTGCCTTTGCAAAGCCCTATCTCGACCTTCACCCACTGCCGTTCAAAATAAAGCGACAGCGGTATGATCGAATAGCCTTGTCGTCCCGTCAGCCCGAACAGCCGCAATATCTCACGCTTGTGCATGAGAAGCCGTCTGTCACGCCGCGGTTCCTTATTGAATATATTCCCCTTTTCATACGGACTTATGTGCATTCCGCAAAGCCATATCGTCCCGTCCTTGATCCTGCAATACGAATCCTTGAGATTTACCGCCCCGGCGCGAAGTGACTTGACCTCCGTACCGCAAAGCTCTATCCCCGCCTCGTATGTTTCGTCAACGAAATAGTCGTGATATGCTTTTTTATTCTGAGCTATGCTCTTTTTGCCTGTGGTCTTCTTCATATCTTTCTCTGCCGAAATACTTCACAACAGCCGCAAATGCGACGTCCCCGTTCTCTTTGATCATACGGGCCTCATAACCGTCTGCATTCTCTGCCATGACGACCGTAAACCGTTCGTCCGCGTGCAGCTCACTTATATAATGCAGATCTGCCCTGCTGATATCGCCGTGTATACTGACCGTGTCGTCCAGTACATCCAAGTACAATGCGTTGTTCAGGTGTGCGTTTTCATCGAGCAGCGAGTACCTCACCAATGAATCCTCCCGTCTGCCGCACAGCTCGCCGTCCGTCATTATACCGGATATTTCAACGCCCGACCGCTCCTCAAAATGCACCAGTGGCCATTTGAACGTCGACGGCTTGCATATCTTGCGTGTCTCATAATTGAGGAGCACCCACTGTGTGCGTGCGCCGCCTACACGTTTTCCGTCCCGGCTGAAAATAAAATCACGGTAGAACGATGCGCCCTTTATGCTTTGTGACCACGTCTTTATGGAAATAACGTCACCGCTGCGTATCAATCCGTCAAGCTGAACAGAGCTCCTTATGAGCACGAACACCATGCTTTGCTCCCGCATCGCCGCGTATGTTGCCCCGTATGACGCGCAATCGGCGAGCGCCACCTCCTGCATATATTTCAGCAGCGAGGAAAACCTGAGCGTACTTTTCGGATTTGAATCGTAACTGGATATATGAAATGTCTGTTCGGTCATTTTTGCTTTCTCTTCGCCAACGGATTTGCTTCCATGGCATTTTTAAGTTTTTCATCAGAAAGATGGGTATATATCTGTGTCGTGTTGAGCTGCTCGTGACCCAAAATGTCCTTCAGCGCTCTGACATCCACGTTGCCGCTCTCATACATAAGCGTTGCCGCCGTGTGGCGCAGCTTATGTGTGGAGAACCCGCGATTGCCCAGTCCCGCCGCGCGCAGCTGCGTTTCCACTATGTGCTGCACCGTCTGGCGCGACACGCGCATACCGCGGCTGCTGAGGAAAAGCGCATCCTTATCTCTGATCCTGACCGTATAATTTTTATAGATTATACGCTCACGGACGGCAAGGTATTCACCGAGCGCCTGCCGGCACGCGGTATTAAGGTATATCACGCGCTGCTTGCTGCCTTTGCCGTTGATTATCACACGCGTGCCGTCGTCTCTGATATCCGAAAGATTTATCCCCACTAGCTCCGCAAGCCGCATCCCGCAGTTAAGAAACAGCGTGAGTATGCAAAGATCGCGCTGATAGCTGCGGGAATTTTTATCCACCGAGTCCAGCAGCCGCGTTGCCTCATCAAGCGTCAGATACTTCGGCAGCGCTTGTTTGACATTCGGTGAATCGATATCCTTCACCGGGTTTTCGGCGATCGTACGCGCCTTCAGAGTATGATACTTATAAAATGCCTTTACTGCAGACAACCGCCTCGCGCGTGCGCTTGCACCGTTGCCGCGGCTGTCAGCAAGGTAAAGAAGAAAATCGTATACCTCTTCCGTCCGCACCGAAGCAATAAAATCGGTGTCTATTTCCTCTATGCTCACGTTCTCCAGTTTCATCACGTCACCGCCGCCGCGCGACACTATGATATACCGGAAAAAAAGCGTAAGGTCGTGCTCATATTCGCTGACCGTAAGGACGGAACGGTTCTGGATGGTTCGCTTATACGCCAGAAACGTCCTGAGCACTTCAGGCATTTGCCGGGTCACGCCGTTGGCATCACGTTTTTCAGTCATACTCATATTTTATCGGCTCTATGGCGTTTATCTTGATGTCGTCGCCGTTTATCACGAGCGTATACATCAGCGGGCGGACCTCGCCGGCGCCGATGTCGTCGCGATACGTCCCGTTGTTATACAGGATCTTATACCGAACCTCGTAAAACTCGTATGTCACGCCGTCATCCGAATCGCCCTGTCTGTCGACAAAGGTGATGTTGATATCATACACCTTCTGCATGGTGAATCTTTCCGGCAGCGTACCCGCATATGCGGCGCTGAACATTTCCGCATGACGCTGTGCATCACCGTTGATCACAGCGTCGAAATAGTCCTCAAAAAAATACACCGCCTTAGGAAACTCTACGCCGCTCACATCCGCCACGAGCTGCCCCGTGCCGTTTTCAATATAGAATATCCCGCGCTCGCGTTTCATATAAGACGGATCTTCAAATATGTTCTCTTCATAGTCCGCCGGATAAAGGAAAGGCGGCGAAACCGACTCCTCCCGGTCAAACAGCGGAAGTATGCCGAACACCACCGCCGCGAGCACTGCCGCAGCGGCGGCAATGCTCACGACAGCTATCAGCATTTTCTGTTTACGGGTCTTGGGTGGCTTTACAGCGGCGCCGTCGGCACCTGACTTTTTTTCGCGCGGTTCAGACATACTGCTTAAGATTGCTATAGCCTACGGTGATACCGGTTATCGGATCCTCCATGCCCTCAAACTCTATCGCCAGATATCCGTCATATCCGGCGCGCTTGAGTGCATTGACGCACTGATGTACCGGAACGTCTCCGTGACCGATGATGGCGCCTCTCAGATAATTGCACCCTCTCGACTGGAACCAGCCTGTGCCGGGATTGTCGAGCATGCCGCTCTTTATATGGAAATCCTTGGCGTGTGCATGACGGGCGTACGGAGCCATCCTGCCGACGGCGTTCACCGAATTCTCATCGGCACAATTGAAATTGCCGATATCCACAAGAGCGCCGAAATTCTTTTCGTTCACCGCGTTGACCAGTTTCTCTATGCGGTCGGAATCCTGTGCATAAAAGCCGTGGTTTTCTACCGTGGTCACAACGCCAAGACTCTCTGCGTAACGCGTGATCTCCCGAATGGCGGGAACGAGGATCTCAAGAGCGTTATCAAATCCGCGCCCCACTTTTACCTCCGGCTTGTACCCGCCGGTAGCGTCGTGGCGCATCACGCTGCATCCGTAGGCAGCGGCGATATCCACATTTCTCTTTATCCTTGCTATTTCTTCCTTTATATCTGCACAATTGAGCAGATCGGCACCGGTGCAGAAACACACAGGCTCTATGCCGAGATCGCGGCAATATGCCCTGATATCTGCAGCATACGCAAGATAATCTTCATATCCGAGTCCGACCTCGATAAAATCAAGGCCTTCGATACCCAGCTCAGCGGCTTTTTTTATACAGCCCTTTACGCCCAGCGAATCGTTATTGGCGTAGGCATGAAAGCTGTAAAGGCTGACACCTATTTTCATATACGACACCTCTCCACCTTAGTTTTCTCAATTCTACACCATTGTCCGACTCTTGTCAAGAGCCAAACTGCCGTGCGAGCAAAAGAAAAGGCAGGGCTTCAG
>URSI01000120.1 GCA_900550505.1 uncultured Eubacteriales bacterium | reverse complement strand
TACCTTTTCCTACTGTGGAACTTACTTTGGGAATTCACCTTATTCCGTCAATATCCGTCTCGCATTACCGCCGAGGATCGCACGTTCCGAATCACCGTCCAAACCCAGCGAACACACCATCCTTACGCTGGCATCGGGCGACTCCCACGGGCAGTCGGAGCCGAGCAGCACACGTTCGGCACCGAAGCGCTCAACAAGTCTTCTGGCTCTCGCTGTATCTATCCACTCCGCAGAAAACGCAGTGTCTATCATTACGTTTTTCAGCCCGCAAAGTGCATCTTCAGCCTGATCCCACATACGCCATCCCCCGAGGTGCGCGGCGATCACTGTAAGGTCCGGATATCTCGACGCGACCTTCGCTATGCGTTCGGGCGTCCCGTGAACCGGGGGCGGTAACCCGATATCCACACCTGCATGAAGCAAAACCGCGAGCCCCAACCGTTCACATTCAGCAAACAGCGGAGCCACCCGTTCGTCATCAGGATAAAATTCCTGATAATCCGGGTGCAGTTTTATGCCCTTGAACCCAAGCGAGGCAATAAACGCGAGTTCCTCAACCCAATCTTCCGCAAAAGGGTGTATCGCTCCGAACGGACGGAACCGTTCACTGCTCAGACCATTCAGAAAAATATTTATGGAATGCTGCTGCGAAGGCTTTGTGGCCACGCTCACGAGCACCGCACCGTCCACGCCGCATGAATCCATAAGAGAAAGTGTACCCTCCGGTGTACCGTCACAGGCCGGTGCGATCCCGCTGCGCTCCGACAGGGTGCGCAACGCCGGAGCCGCCAGCTTAGGCGGAAATACGTGTGTGTGAAAATCAATTATTTCATATCCGTTTATCATCGTTTTCTCCGATTTTCGTTCTCAATGCCCTGATGCATGTCGAATTTGTCACCCGACTGCGAAACGACCGCGGCAAAAGCCGCGGTCGCCGTTATACTGACGTTACAGGGTCAAGCGCCCTGACCTTCTTCTGCTGCGACCTCTGATTCATACGCAGCGTTTACCTTAAGATAATCCTTCAGTTTGATCTTGCAGAAATCACGGTACCCGAAGTAGTAATCGCCCACCTTGCTGAGGTCTTCGTTGACAACATAGCTTTCCGTATAGAAGTACAACGGGCACGCCGGCATCTCATCGAGCAGAGCCGCCTCAGTCTGATGCAACAGTTCGGCTCTCTTGGTACGGTCGACTTCAAATACAATGCTGTCGATGAGCGCATCATAAGAATCGCTCTCGAATCCGGTAATATGCGGCGTATAGGCCTCGTCCTCAAGACTCACGGAAACGACCTGACCGCTGTAATAACGAGCGAACGGCGCCAGATACCCGAAAGCATCAGTCATGTTACCGACCACATCGGTAAGTATCGCCTGGAACGCACGCGTGTCGTACGATTGCGTATAATTGACGCCGCCGAGCCGCTCAAGCGTGACCGTAAATCCGAGCTGCTCCCACGCGCTCTTGATAAAGTTTGCCGTGTTCTCGGTAAGCTTGTCAAAGTTACTGCTTCTATACGTAAGTTTTATCTCACCGCCGGAAACGCCTGCCTCTCTGAGCAGCGCCTTGGCACCGTCAACATCGGCAGTGGCAGAAAGTGACAAAGACGACGCTTCTCTGAAAGTCTGCTCGGCGCTCGTGTTGAACACGCCGTGAGGCACCCACCCGGTAGCCGGGACAAACGTGGGATCCACAGCCTGCACGAGTGCAGTTCTGTCTATCACCATCGACAGCGCCTTTCTCACACGTGCATCGTCAAGCAACGGATCGGTATTGTTGAAATAAACCGCAGACGACGACAGCATATTCGACGTTTTCAGGTCTTCAAATGTCGCGTATCCGTCCGGCGTGAAAGAGCCCAGGTAGTAGATATCGCCATTATTAAAGCGATCCTGCTGCCACTGCGCGGCGTTCTGCCCGTTGGAGTAGTAATCGATAACTATCTTATACGGCTTTACATACTTGTCGAACTTATCGTCCTCGGTAAGCCTGTAATATGTAGAACGTTCAAGTATGATCTGACTTTCATACTCCATCGTCTGCACCTTAAAGGGGCCGTTCGTAGTCGCTTCGGACGCCGTAGTCATCCAGTCGTCGCCTTTGGAAACGACATTCTCGCGCAACGGAACGAGCGCAAGCGAGGAAACAGTCTCGGCAAAGAGCGCGACGGCATTGTCCAGCGTCGTCTGATCGTGGACGGCGGTCTGGTCAAAAGTCACCTCGAGGAGCGTATCGTCAACTGCCGCCAGACCGAGTGCGTCGATGGTCACCACACCGCTTTTGACATCCTTGGCGTTGTCTATCAGATAAAGCAACGACGCGTACGGGCTGTTGCTCTCAGGCATGAGTATGCGTTTCCACGCAAATATGACATCGTCAGCAGTAACGTCGGCACCGTCGCTCCATTTTGTCTCATTTAAGACAAAATACATTTTATAGAGCTCATCCTTGTTATCATACAGACCGTACCAGCTCTCCGCCAATGCGGGAACCACCTTGCCTTCGTCGTCAACAGCCGTCAAAGCCTCATAAATGAGCCCGAAAAGCTTTGTCGTCTCAGCGGACACCTGATATGCCGACGGATCAAGGCTCCTCGGATAAGAGGATATGTACATACGGATGATGGGGCCCTTGTCGTTTTCGTCCCTTGTGCAGCCGGTAAACAATACGGCACACATGGCGAGCACAAGCAGCACGGAGATGATTCTTTTCATGGTTCTGTCTTCCTTTTTAAATAATGCATTAAGACAAAAAAATTCTTTATAGAGTATAGCATATTGTCGCCTAATAATCAAGAGAATTTGTATTTTTTATGAATTGCACAAATCTTTCTCGATTTTTTTGGGCACTATGTCCACCATATCATTGTTGCGAAGAGATACGCAAGCGTCCTATATACTCTGTTTTTATTACGTTCTCGATATTGAAAACGACGACCGCCTTATCAAAGTCATACTCTTCAAAATACCTGTTTATGCCCGTCTCGGCATAAGTAAGGTCCACCATTTCTATGTCGAAATGTCTCGCAAGAAACGGCGCCAGCGCATGACCGAATGAATCCTTGATCAGCAACAGCTTCTCACGCGTACCTTTGTTTGAAGATATTGTTGTGTGCGCATAACTGCCGCCCAAAAACACCGCATATTTGTCCTTTGTACCGAGTTTGTCTCTGTCATAAAACCCCGTTATGACACCGCCCGTGTATGTAGGGTCGTTAATAACCGAAGTTATACCGGGATCATCGTCTGTTTTCCACAACTCTATGGTGTCAGGTCCCACAAACTTGAATCCCGAACGAGACCATGTGGTGCCGTAAAAATCGTCCGACGCTTCTTCCTTAAAAAACTCCTCCGGGCCATACCAGTCCATTCCGAACGAGCGCATTATCTCGACATAAGCGTAATAGGCACCGAGCGTCGTCCAATGGTGATCCGTCCTGTAATATACATACTCGCCCGCATCATACTTATCACGGTAAAACTGTAACATATCTATATATCCCGTACCGTCAAGTCCGGCGGCAAGCTGATCGAAAAGCGCTTCAGTTCTGTATACCGGCAAAAGAGCCGGCATTGCAGAGACCGCCACATCTATCGAACGGGGCGGCAAAAGCAACGCACAATCTATTCCCCTGTTCTTTAATTCCGCATCGAATTTTTTCAAAATACCTGTCATTAATGACGTTTTCTCAGCGTCGTAAAAATCCGTTGCGGTTCCGTCCGTGACATACATATTGCGGACGGCCAGTTGTCCTCCCGAGCCCAACACAACGGAATTATTCTCCATTTTAAGCATGGCGACCTCCGCAAGTCCTTTTAGTCCGACAAAGGAATCGCGCAGCGGGAACTGATCCGCAAAATATTCATTTATCCCCGCGGAATACTCGCCCGAAACAAGAGCGGAAACGGAAAATTCCGGCGCCGTGCTGAGCATCCTGTTTTCCTGCTCTGAAAAATCCTTATCGGGCACGAGAAAAAAGGCTGCCGAAAACGCAAAAAGTATCAGGCAAAAAACGACCGTCGTCACGATATTTTCGGCATGAGTCGGCATCTTTCTGTCTTTCATCGCGACCTCCCTCAGAAAATAAAGTAAAGGAACGGCGAAAACGTAGAATCCACCATATACGCCACACACAACAGCAACGCACCGGCGCCGGCAGCGGTCCAGACCGCACGCATTGCCGGTCCGCGCTCAAACGTCTGTCTGTATAACCGTTTAGGCAACGGGGTCGAGCCGACAACACATATCAGAAGCAGCGGTACAAACCTGAGTATATCATAAGCCACTCCGTCCGTCACAAAAGCAGACGTGCCGATCCCGAACATGCCGCGAAGCACCGAGAGACCGAGGCTCATATCCTCATATGCAAAAATCAGCCAACCGATGAGTATAAAAAGCAGCGCATATGCG
>URSI01000119.1 GCA_900550505.1 uncultured Eubacteriales bacterium | reverse complement strand
GTCCCGGGTTCGAGTCCCTGAAGGTGCACCAAGAGAGGCTGAGGCGGTTTTGCCCTCGGCCTTTTCTTTTTTCTTTCCTGTTTTTTAAGCTGTCATTGTTTTACCTCTGTTTTTGGCTTTATTCGTAAAGAGGCACTGAAATTGCAATTCAGTGCCTCTTTTGCATTAGTTTTTGTATATGATATCCGGCAGAATCGGTGTGCTCACGAACTCAGCGCCGCGTTTGTCCGTGACGGGCGCAGTAGCAGGAGATATCGGCTCAGTTTCAGTGGCAGAGCCGGGAACAGATATTTGTTAAATTATTTCCAGGTCGTCACGCTCCGGAAGCGGGGGAAAGCTGTTGCACGGAAGAGTCTGATACCAGAATGCAACCGACGAAATATCGTCTTGTAAAGGCAAGTACCTTCCGTCCGCACGCCATCCGAGCGCCTGTATCGTTACCTTGAGATCAGATTTGAAGCGTATAGGATCGCATATGTGCCAGCGATAAAGCGAAAAACGCTGTTGGGAATTATAAAGTCCGTCCGGCCGTATTACCTTCGGCATGCCGCTGTACGGAGTGGTGAATTCCCGGTATGCACCGTTCGTCTCAAAGTTGTACGAACCGCAGAAATAATCCTCGGTACCCGTTCCGCATATGGTGGGAAATTCGCCGTCGCCGTCTATAAAGAACTTTATTTCGCCTTCACCCCACCAGCCGCAGCTGTTGCTTCCCCACGCAAGGTAGGTACCCACGTACTGTCCGCGCCCGCGAACGTTGTCAAGGATAGTATAACATTGTTTGCTCGGCAAAGGGTTTACACGTCTGAACTGTGCATGAAAGTATGCACAGTCTTCCGGTACGTCGGTCAGCGTGTAGTCTACCTGATAATACAATACTGAGTCAGCATTTGAAATGTTTTCTATCGTGATCCTGCAGTGAGTGCGGAACGGCATTTCCCAGTAACAATTGAATGCACTTCCGGGATTCACACATACTGCCAGCGATGAGATCTGAGCAAATCCGCCCGCCTGATATGCCGAAGCAAAGAAATCTCCCACGGGGCATTCTACCGAAGGCGTATCGCTGTTATCCCAATACATGCGAAGTATGTGGAAGCGCCAGCTTCCGGTTTGTGTGAGCCATATGTGCTGTATCGCTCCGGAGCCGTCGATATCGGCCAGTACATGAGTTTCTCCGGCCTTTATGATCACGCTGGGTGACACCTTCCAGCCCACACCGAGCCCGTCCGCGGAGCGCGCTCCTGTGCCTTGTTCCGCCATTCCGCCCCGACCTTTTTCGCCTGTAAAATTTTCTGGTGAGATAGAGCGTGTTTCGGCATCGGAAAGATGCGAAAGTGTCGACATTGATGAACCTAATCCGTTATACATTTTTGCCTCCAAATGTCCGTCAGAAAGTATATCCTGTCGTGTGTGACGAAATTTTCATCTGGCCGTGAGCACAACACGACGGAACCTTATACACTGTTTTCTGTGAAAAGCTCTCAAAGTGCTTCTGCGTCGCCGTATCGTGAGGGTAAATCGACAGCGTTATTATATAGCCTTGTAACTTTTCTTTTTATTATTATATAGCATACAAGATGTGCGGCAAATGTTATGGCCCACGAAACAGGGTAGGAGAGATAGAGCACAAACAGGGTGTGGTATTGTTCCATTGAAAACACCGTGGCTACCCACAGCAGACGCAGACCGCAGGCTCCGACCAATGATATGATCATCGGAGTTACGGAATAACCGAGTCCTCTCATCATGCCGACGCACACTTCCATTATACCGCAGAGGAAGTATGTCGGCATGATGACCTTGAGTCGTTCCATACCGGCGCTTACAACGGCGGCAAAGTTGGGGTCATCAGCTTCAATGTACAAACTGAGCAGTTGCGGCCCAAAATAGGTAGCTGCAAACCCGAGTATCAGTCCCACCGCCGTTACACAGGCAAGGTTCAGGCCGAGGATACGATTGACACGCTTGATCTTGCCGGCGCCGTAGTTTTGACCCGTAAACGTCAACGCCGCCTGATAGAACGCGTTCATCGACACATATACAAACCCCTCAAGGTTGCTTGCGGCGGAGTTTCCCGCAACGGTGATATCGTTGAACTTGTTTACCGAGGTCTGTATCACTACATTTGAAAGCGAAAAAACTATTCCCTGGAATCCTGCCGGAAGTCCGATTTTCAGAAGAAGAAAAAGCTTTTCTCTGTCAATATGAAGGTGTGAGAGCATAAGCCTGATGCAGCTTTTTTCCATCATCAGGCAGCGAACCACCAGAAGTGCCGAGAGACACTGCGAGATCACGGTGGCAAGTGCAACGCCGTCCACGTCCATATTGAAGCATACGACGAACACTATGTTCAGTATCACATTGAGAATACCCGAGGCGAAAAGGTAATAAAGCGGGCGGCGGGTGTCGCCGACAGCTCTCAATATGGCGCTGCCGTAGTTGTACACCAGTGTGGCGGGCATCCCGGCAAAATATATCCTCATATATACTGTGGCAAGTCCGATGATGGTGTCGGGAGAATCCATCATCTCCAAAAAGTCTCTTGCCCAGATGACGCCTACCGCAGCCAGAACTACGCCGCCTATCAGACTCAAAAGTATCGATGTATGTACCGTGTCGCTTGCCTCTTTTGTCTGACCTGAGCTGAAATACCGTGCTACGAGTACGTTTGCACCTACCGAAAGTCCCAGAAACAGCGTTGTTATCAGGTTGATGATAGAACCGGTAGAACCGACGGCCGCCAAAGCCTCGTGACCGGAAAATTTGCCGACTATTATGATGTCGGCCGCATTGAACAGCAGCTGCAACACGCTCGAAAGCATCAACGGAAGGGAAAACAGAAGTATCTTCCCGAGCAACGGTCCGTTGCACATATCCATTTCGTATTTTTTTGTTTTTTTAGTCGCGTTCAAATGTAACAACTCCGTAAGTTCATATTTATTTTGAGCTTATTCAATCGTTAGTCGATGTGATTTCAAAAGGAATCTTCCAGCCGTTTGCGACCTTTTTTCCAAAATGGTGCCCCTACGGCAGAAATGACTGCTCCCGTCGCTGCTACTGCGGTCCAACCGATCAGCGCCGGAGTCCACCCGCCTTGCGTGATAGTGCCTGTAACTGCTGTAGATACTGCGGATGCACCGTAAGAGCACGCATCAAGAAACCCGCTCATGGAGGAAGCACGCCCGAGTTTACCGAATCTGAGCGGTATGAACGTCAGAAACATCGTATTTGCACCAAGCATGGAGGACGTTATAACGGCAAACAGCACGAGCGTCAAAAGCATGGAGGACTTTCCTACGGTGCAGAGCAGGAGTGAGGAAACAAGACTGACTGCAAACATGACCGCTCCGGTCACCATTTCGTTATGAAATACCCTTCGGTCGAGCGCTGATGCGACATATGCTCCCGCCAGATTTACTATGGGCAACACTACGGACGATGCGGCCGCGACAGATGCGTCAACGTCGAAGCCTGTCTCGAGAAACGAGGGGATCCAAACGGTCACTCCGTCTTTCAATATACCGTTGAAAAGTATTGCTGCTACCGTAAACACGGCCCCTGTTGATAAAAGCAACGGTAAAAATCCGGGCCGACGTATGTCATTGCGAACGGCACTCAAAGCGACGTTCGTCTCCTTTCCACTTTCTCTACCGAAAAGAGAGCGGAGCGACGCGCAGCCCAACGCCCATACTGCCGCACACACAAGCACCGCCGCGCCGCTGACGAGAAATGCGGCGCGCCAGCCGGAAACCTTCAGCATGAGCGCGCTGAGAAGATATGATGCAACCGTCCCGGCTGGTATGGTCGATGATATATTCACGCCTGCTTTTGCTCGTGCGGTTTCGGTCATACAACCTGCAAAGCACCGGATCACTGCTGCCCAAAGCATTGAGCAAAAATATCCGTTGACGCCCCATGTGATGACAGGCATCAGCCCCGGAACGGTAAAAGACATAATTATGTTGGAAAGTCCGGCTCCGGCAAGTCCCGTGAATATCATAAGCTGCGGCCGTATTTTCTCACCCAGAAACCCGTTTATCAGCTGCCCGGCACCGTAGCAGGCAAAAAACGCTGTACTGACCGCCCCCGAACCTGCACGGTCAAATATTCCGTCTTGTACCATGCCATTTAAACATGCCGAAAAATCGTATCTTGCGATATACGATACGCTGTAAGCCATCCAGCACAGCAAGAACAAACGGCGCATCTGTGCATTGAGCGAAAGAGTTTTCACGTCGATGAAACCTCCGTGTTCAGACCACGTATGTCGGATTGACAGTCAAAGCTTTTCATAAGTCCCTGCTGTTCGAGCCCTTCGAACCCTCTGCGTCGGAGCACCTCATAAGTAGCTATCGCGACGGAATTCGACAGATTCAGGCTGCGCTGTTCGCTTTTCATGGGAATCCGCACGCATCTTTCCGGATGAGAGTCCAGCAGCTGTGTCGGGAGTCCGG
>URSI01000118.1 GCA_900550505.1 uncultured Eubacteriales bacterium | reverse complement strand
GTGACTGGAGCGGCTGAGCGCCCTTCGGTTCGCCGCTTCGTAAATGAGCGTATCGGAACAAAAAAGAATAATCATAGCTCCGCATGCTAAGCAGGCGGAGTTTTTTGATGCCCGTGAGAGATATGTGGCGTACGGCGGCGCACGCGGCGGCGGGAAAAGCTGGGCGATGCGTATGAAGCTGGTACTCCTTGCCGCCCGGTATCCGGGTATTTCGATCCTGCTGCTGCGTCGTACACTCGGCGAACTGAGAGAAAACCACATTTTGCCGCTGCGCAGCTTGCTGAACGGTGCGGCGGAGTACCGCGAAAGCGCCAAGGAATTTTCGTTTCCCAACGGTGCCCGCATAAAACTGGGTTATTGCGACGGGGAAGCAGACGTGCTTCAGTTTCAGGGACAGGCATACGAGGTGATAGGCTTGGAGGAGGCGACGCATTTCACATATTTCCAGTTTCAGTGTCTCACGGAATCCAACAGGCTTTCCGGCAGGATGAGCGAACCTTTCGTACCGCGGATGTATCTGACTTGCAATCCGGGAGGCGTGGGGCATGATTGGGTGAAAAGGCTTTTTGTGGACAGGGCTTTCAGACCGGGTGAGCGGCCGGAAAATTACAGGTTCATACGCTCTTCGGTGTATGACAACGATTATCTGATGAAAAATGATCCTTCGTATGTCGAGAGTCTGCGCGCACTTCCGGAGCTTCGGCGCAGGGCGATGCTTGAGGGGGATTGGAACTGTTTTGAAGGTGCGTATTTCCCCGAATTTTCCCAGAAGCATATTTGTGAGCCCTTTGAACTGCCTTCGGAGTGGGGGCGCTTCCGCGCGCTGGATTACGGGCTTGACACTACCGCCTGCCTGTGGTGTGCGGTGTCGCCGACGGGCGGGGTGTATGTTTACCGTGAGTTGTGCGAGCCTGACCTGATCCTTTCGGCGGCGGCACAGAGGATAAGGGCGTTGACTGAGAAGGGCGAAAAAGTCAGATATACCGTTGCTTCGCCCGATTTGTGGAACCGCAGGCAGGACAGCGGTAAAAGCGGTTTTGAGGTCTTTGCGCGCGAGGGCGTGAAACTGATACGAGCCGATAACCGGCGCGTCCCGGGATGGCGGATAGTAAGAGAATACCTGAAGGACGGCGAAAACGGTCCGAAGCTGCGTATTTTTCGTTCATGTGTGAACCTTATACGCTGCTTGCCGCAGCTCAGGTTCTCGGATCTGGTCCCGGAGGACTGCGCGGGTGAGCCGCATTCCGTAACGCATGCGCCGGAAGCGCTGAGATATGCGCTGATGTCCAGAGAGCCGTCTTCGTCCGTAAAGACACCCGGAAATGATTTTTTTTCGGAGAAAGAAAGGAGAGGTCAGAATCTGGTGGAATACGACGGTATGTATTGAACACCGTGTACGCAATCTGAAAGGAGAGAATTGATGTTAAAAAAGAAACAGCACACGCGGCATGGGCTTGGGCTGCTTGAGGACTGGGAGTTGTACAGACGCGGAAAAGAGTACAATTACCGGATTGACCTGTATGACAAGGTATCAAGGAACGAAAGATTTTATCGCGGTGAGCAGTGGGAGGGCGTAAGATCGGAAGGTCTGCCCACACCCGTTTTCAATTTGTTCAAGCGCATTATCGGATATTATATTTCAAGTATAATGAGTGACGCTACTGCGATGCGCTTTTCCATCGCCGGCCCCCGCTCGGCACAGGGGGAAGAGGCTGTGGAGATAGTGAACAGGGTGGTCGAGGAGCGGTGGGAGATGCTCGGCATCGATTCGCTGCTCGGCGATGCGCTGCTTGATGCGGCATTGAGCGGCGACGCCGTGGCGTACACCTACTGGGATGCTTCCGCCCGGACAGGACAGCCGTTCACGGGAGATTTTGTGACTAAGCTCGTTGACAACACAAATGTGTTTTTCGGCGACCCCAATTCACACGAGATCCAGAGCCAGCCTTACATACTGATAGCGGCAAGGGAGCTTGTAGAGGATGTACGGGCGCAGGCACGCCGGGCCGGAAGGTCCGAAAGCGAGATAGCGCTGATCGTACCGGATGCCGATGTGCATTGCCAGGTCGGTGACTATTCGGCGGTCGAGCTCGAAAACACGAAATGTATGACGCTCATTAAACTCTGGCGGGGTGAGAACGGTACGATAATGAGTCGCAAGACTTCAAAGTCCGCTGTTATATGCGATACTGTCGACACTCGTCTTAAGCGTTATCCGGTCTGTTATTTCAACTGGACGAGAGTGAAGGGCACATGGCACGGAGAGGCAGTCGGTACTGGTCTTATCGACAATCAGGTTTTTATAAACAAGGCGTTCGCCATGGTCATGAAGCATATGATGGACACCGCGTTCTCAAAGGTCGTCTATGACAGTACCGTCATTGACGACTGGTCGAACCGTGTCGGCGAGGCTATCGCGGTAAACGGGAACGTCGACGGCGTCGCCAAGGTGCTGCAAAGCGGCACCATGCAGGGCGGGATGCTTGATGTGATAGCCATGGCGATAGGTCAGACAAAAGAGTTTATGGGCGCTACCGATGCCGCGTTGGGAGATGTGGACCCGCGCAATACTTCCGCCATTATTGCAGTGCAGCAGGCGTCGTCGATGCCTTTGCAGAACATACGCCGGGAGCTGTACCGTTTCATAGAAGAACTCGGGCTCATATGGCTCGACTACATGATGCATTATTACGACGGGCTGCGGCTTGTGCCCGTGAAGGACGGCGAAGGCATAAGATGGGTGGAATTCAACGTCAAAAAATTTGAGAACGAGTTGTTTTCATGCCGCGTTGACGTGGGGGCTACGGGATATTATTCCGAGATAACGGCGCTGAATACGCTCGACGGCCTTCTTCGCGCCGGACACATCAGCATCGGGCAGTACCTGGAACGGCTGCCGCGGAACATATTGCCCAAAAAGCAGGAGCTTATGGAAGAGATCGAAAAAAACGAAAAAGAAACACTGAAAAGAAAGGAAAAAACGGAAGGTACGGTAACTGATGAATAAGGAATACATTTACACCGTGATATGCGAACTGGCGGAAGCTGACGGACTTGATCCAAGGGATTATGTCGACCAGCTTTACGCCGAAAAGACATATCAGCATTATGACGGATTGCCGGCTGAGGTCGAAGCAGAGCTTGAGGATTCAAGGCGCAGCCGCAGCAGGGCAAGGTATGATGTTTTGAAATCGGAGCGTGTTCGCAGTGATATTGAAGCGTTCAGGCGGGTATTTCCGTCCGTAGTCCCTGACGAGATACCCGAGAGCGTGTGGAGCGCCGTTGCGGAAGGCGTGCCGCTGGCGGCTGCATACGCGCTTTACGAAAAAGAGGCTTCGGCCGTCGGTGAACTTGCAAAGCAGGTCAATGAGACGAATGCTGCCGCAAGAGCAGACGGTGCGGCGCAGTATGATTTTATCACCGCGCAGCAGCTCGAGAGCATGACGCCGGCGGAAGTCAAAAGCAATTACCGCCGTATAATCGACTCCATGAAAAAGTGGAAATAAACATTATTGAGGAAAGGAAAAAATATGTCAACACTCAACAGTATCGAAAAAGTCATTGCAGCGGAAATACTCCGCACGAACGAGGACAATCTGATCGCCAACCGGATATGCAACACATCCTATTCGGGTGAGATCAAAAATCGCGGCGACAGCGTCACGATCATCGGACTTGCAGAGCCCACCGTAAGCGATTACAGCGGAACGCTTACGTATGAGGAGCTTGAAGACAGCGCCGTGACGCTGAACATCGATCAGGATAAGGTATTCGCTTTCAAGGTGCACGACCTTGAGGCGCTCAGAAGCAGCGTCGGGCTGAAGGATTCGCAGCTTGCCCGCGCTTCTCACAACCTCAAGCTTGAGGTCGACAAGTATGTTCTGGGACTTTACGGTCAGGCAGGACAGAATTACGACCAGACGGTGGTGACTCCCACGAATGTGCTCCAGGTAGTCGCTGAGATAAAGCAGAAGCTTGAGGAGGTAAATGTCCCTGACGGCAGGACATTCATGGTGGTGCCGCCCTTTGTCAAGACAAAGCTTATGCTTGCGGGCATACGCTTCTCTATAAACGAGGGCGTGAACGGCACGGGTATGATAGGGTTTACGGATGAGCTCGGATTCGACATGTACGTCAGCAATCAGCTGTCGAATTCCGGCGGCATATATCGCTGTCTCGCAGGCTCATACAGCAGCATCGCATATGCGGAACAGGTGCTTGACACTCAGGTGATAGACAGAATGGAGAGCTGCTTTGCGACTGCCGTGAGAGGCCGCCTTGTTTTCGGCGCCAAGGTTATAAGACCGGACGAGCTTGTTTGCGCGCCGCTCAGTGACGGCGAAAATGCTATTGCCTGACGGAAGGAGTGATCTCGGATGACCAGGATAAGCGCTACGGTCCTTGACGGCGTTTACAGTGCGACTGAACTTGTGATGACACCGGCGGTGACGGCACAGGCGGGCGT
>URSI01000117.1 GCA_900550505.1 uncultured Eubacteriales bacterium | reverse complement strand
ACTGGTTGGAATAATCACAAACAGGGATATTCGTTTTCTTGATTCATATAACATCCGGATCGATGATGTAATGACCAAAGATAACCTCGTGACTGCCCCCGTGGGTACCGGACTTTCGGATGCACAGCGGATACTGAAAAAGCACAAAATTGAGAAACTGCCGATAATAGATGACCGTGGTTATCTCAAAGGCTTGATCACAATAAAAGATATCGAAAAAACGATTAAATATCCCAATGCTGCAAAAGACGAAATCGGTAGACTGCTTGTTGCCGCAGCCATAGGAGTGACGAGCGACATACTTGAGCGTTCAGATGCGCTTATAAAGGCTGGTGCAGACGCTTTGGTTCTTGACAGTGCTCACGGACATTCGGCGGGGATCTTGAATGCGGTTCGCAAAGTCAAGGATGCGTTTCCAAATACCGATCTCATAGCCGGTAATATTGCCACTGCCGAAGCTGCCCGTGATCTGATCGCAGCGGGAGCGGATTGTCTGAAGGTAGGTATAGGTCCCGGCTCCATTTGCACTACCAGAATTATTGCCGGTATAGGTGTGCCTCAGATAACCGCAATAAGTGATGTTGCCGAAGTCGCATCGGCAAGCGGCATACCGATCATAGGTGACGGCGGAATAAAGTATTCGGGAGATATAGTAAAAGGTCTTGCTGCCGGCGCAAATGTGATAATGGTCGGATCATTGGTTGCGGGATGTGAAGAGAGTCCTGGTGAACTCGAGATATACCAGGGGCGCCAGTTTAAAACCTATCGTGGTATGGGCTCCATCGGTGCCATGAACAAGGGATCCAAGGACAGGTATTTCCAGACAGGTAACACGAAACTTGTCCCTGAAGGCGTTGAAGGCAGAGTTGCGTATAAGGGTGCTCTCAGCGAAACCGTTTTCCAGCTTGTTGGCGGAATCTGCTCCGGCATGGGTTATTGCGGCGCTGCAAACATATCTGCACTTCAGCAGAGCGCCCGCTTCGTACAGATAACAAATGCCGGACTCGCCGAATCGCATCCGCATGATGTTATGATAACAAAAGAAGCGCCGAATTACAGTCCCGTTTGACACGAGACAAAAATAAAACAGCTGCTGCACGTTTTTTGAACTGCAGCAGCTGTTTTTGTCAATACAACTTTATTAAATACGGACATCAAAACTTGTTCCGCATTTGGGACAGCAAACGCCGTGAACGCCTTTGACCCTTCTCAGCTTGAGCATTGCTTTGCAACACGGGCACTTACGGTAGACATGCGTTTTAGCATATCTGATTCTGTTATATTGCTGTTTGAAAAATCTTAAAAATGCCGCGGAAATCCGTTTGTACACGTCATTTTCACGGGTACGGGCGGAAGTGTTTTTTGACAGCATCCTGAATGTTATCCAAAACAGCAATAAAACCATCAGGGTATACGCGAGCATAGACCTGAACAGGATGGAAAAAACGGTCATAGCGATTGCAACAGCCGTAAGAAATCTGCCGAACGAGTCTTGACCATATCTTCCGTACATAAAGGAATAAAGCTTTTGCCTCAATTTCATTTCTCTGTCCTTGATTCAAGCGGTGTATATTCACGCGTAGGAAGAACATTATGATACGCAGGACGTATTATCTTTCCGGCATTGATCAGTTCTTCAATACGGTGCGCAGACCATCCGGCTATACGCGAAACGGCAAAAAGCGGTGTGAACATCTCTTGCGGGATATCGATCATTTTGTATACGAAGCCGCTGTAAAAGTCAATGTTTGCTGAAACACCTTTATATATTTTGCGCTTACCTGAGATAACTAACGGGGCTAATCGTTCAATTTTTTCATATAGCCTGTATTCCGTCTCATATCCCTTCTCGGACGCAAGTACGCCCACAAAGCGTTTGAAAATCTCGGCGCGCGGATCTGAGATGGAATACACTGCGTGCCCCATTCCGTAGATAAGTCCGGCGTTATCAAAGGCATCTTTATCTAATATCCTCAGCAGGTACGCACTTATTTCCTCTTCGTCCTCCCAATCCGAAACATTTGCCTTGATATTTTCAAACATTTCAATGACTTTTCTGTTGGCGCCTCCGTGCTTAGGTCCTTTCAGAGAGCCGAGCGCCCCTGCTATTGCAGAGTACGTATCCGTACCGGAAGATGTTATTACTCTGTTTGCAAATGTAGAATTATTGCCGCCGCCGTGTTCCGCATGAAGCACAAACGCTATGTCAAGTACTTTTGCCTCGGTGGCAGTATATTTTCCGTCAGGACGCAGCATATAAAGCAGGTTTTCTGCGGCTGAGAGTTCAGGCTTGGGATCATGTATGAAAAAACTCATGGTGTTGCGTATGTAGTAGTTATATGCTTGATATCCATACACCGCAAGCATGGGGAATATAGCTATCAGTTGCAAACACTGCCTGAGCACGTTCGGTATCGAGTTGTCGTCGGGACTGGTATCATATGAGTAGAGCGTGAGGACGCCACGTGCCAGAGTATTCATCATGTCTGTACTCGGTGCTTTCATGATGATATCACGTATAAATGAATTCGGGAGACTTCTGTAACTCGCCAGAAGATCCGTAAATGCTTCAAGCTCATTCCGACTGGGAAGTTCACCGAATAACAGGAGGTAGGTAGTTTCTTCAAATCCGAAACGTTTGTCTTTAAGAAACCCAGCTACTAAATCATCCACATCGTATCCGCGATAGTACAGCTTGCCACGACATGGAATTTCAACACCGTCGATGATCTCTTTGGATTTTACATCTGAGATCTCCGTAAGACCGGTAAGAACACCTTTTCCGTTCATATCCCTTAATCCACGGAATACATGGTGTTTGGTGAATTCTTCCTGTGGTATCACACCATTTGATGTGCATTTGTCCGCAAGTGACTGCAATTGTGGCGTAATCCCTGTGTAGTTACGATTTGTCATTATTGATCCTCCTTTGGATTTGCGTTGCTCACCTCGTGTCGAACAGGTTTTGTCCTGTGCTGTCAGTAATAACAGTAAGCGGGAAGTCTTCTACAGTCAGCTTTCTCACAGCTTCGCTACCGAGCTCATCATATGCAATAACCTGACACTCTTTGATGCATTTGGAGATCAGTGCGCCGCACCCTCCTACGGCGCCAAAATAGACAGAGCCATATTTCGCACATGACGTAGATATAAGATCGTTTCTTCTGCCTTTTCCGATCATTCCGAGCAGCCCGAGTTCAATAAGCGCCGGTGTGTACTTATCCATCCTGTACGACGTCGTTGGGCCTACAGAGCCGATAACGTCGCCCGGCCGTGCAGGTGTGGGACCGGCATAGTAAATTACGGCCCCTTTGATATCGAATGGCAGATCTTTACCGGATTCGATGGCTTCAAACATCTTTTTATGTGCGGCATCGCGCGCAGTATAGATGACCCCGGACAGAAGTACCCGATCACCCACTCGTAATGGCATAATATTGTCTTTTTCAAGCGGTGCGTGTAATCGTATGATTGAAGTACACATTGTTTTCACAGCTTTCCGGATATATGTCTTGCGCAATGGCAGTTGATATTTACGGCTACCGGTAACATAGCAATATGTGTCGGTGCCGCTATTATGTTCACACCCAGACAAGTAGTCTGACCACCGTATCCCATTGCACCGATTCCCAGTGCATTGATGCTATCGGTAAGTTCTTTTTCAAGTATGGCATACCGTGGATCAGTGTTGCATTCATTGAGCGGACGAAGGAGCGCCAGCTTAGAATGCAGTGCTGCTTTGTCAAAATTTCCACCTATTCCGACTCCGACAATTATCGGAGGACAGGGATTGGCATCAGCGCGTTTGACAGCCTCGATTATGAATCTCTTGATGCCGTCCTCACCGCTGGGGAGAGCATCGCAATGGATGACATATTCTCAGAACCGGCACCTTTTGGCGCTACCGTTATTTCCAAAGCATCGCCGGGAACGATACTGTAGTATATGCAGGCCGGGGTATTATCTCCGGTGTTTTTTCGCTCTAACGGGTCTCCGACGACGGATTTTCTCAAATACCCTTTTGTGTAACCGCGACGAACGCCTTCGTTTATTGAGTCCTCAAGGGGACCTTCAACATAAACTTCCTGTCCTATCTTGACGAATACACACACCATACCGGTGTCCTGACACATAGGAAGTGAATCTTCAGATGCGATTTCCCGATTCTTGATGATATCTCCGAGTGCATCTTTAGCGGCACGACTGGTCTCATTTTCAAAAGCGCAGTCTACAGCCGCGGCAACATCTTCCGGCAGAAATATGCATGACTTTACGCACATTTCTTCAACAAGTGAAGTGACGTCAGCAGACCGTACCGTTCTCATACTCGGGCAACACCGGTAGCAACAGCGGCAGACGCAACGGCTTGTGACACAGCATCGGCCACTCGTGCATCAAAAGCACCGGGTATCACATAATCTTCGCGCAGTTCTGCGTCGCTGACGACTGCGGCAATGGCGTTGGCAGCCGCGATTTTCATTGTATCGTTTATCTCCGAAGCTCTCACAGACAGAGCTCCTTTGAAAACTCCCG
>URSI01000116.1 GCA_900550505.1 uncultured Eubacteriales bacterium | reverse complement strand
AACGGTGCCCCGCGATCCGATACTGCCGAGAAAAATTACTATGTTGCTAAGAGGAACGTATAATGGCTGAACTTATCAGAGCTATGACGCGTGACGGAAGTGCACGGGTCATTGCCATAGACGGAAGGGATATCGTCGAGCGCGCAAGACAGCTGCATAACACTTCGCCGACTGCCACTGCGGCTCTCGGAAGGTCGTTGATGGCGGCTTCGATGATGGGGTCTCTGATGACCGATGAGCGGTCGTCGCTTACTCTGAGGTTTGCTGGTGACGGAGAGGGCGGCAAAATACTGTGCACGGGCGATTGGCTTGGAAATGTACGCGGACTTATCGAAAATCCGGCAGCCGATCCGCCGCTGCGTGCCGACGGGAAGCTGGATGTGGCTAAGATCGTCGGTAAGGGAACCATGCAGGTGCTGCGAGACGTGCCGGGCGGTGAACCGTATACGGGTGTCAGCGATATAGTATCCGGTGAGATCGCCGAGGACATCGCATCGTATTTTGCGCTCAGCGAGCAGGTGCCGACATTGTGCGCGTTGGGGGTGCTTGTCGATACGGACCTGAGCGTCAGATGTGCGGGTGGGATACTTGTGCAGATGCTGCCGTTTGCTGACGATGGAGTAGCAGAGCGGCTTGAGCATAACGCGCTGGAATGTCCGAGCATAACGACGATGATGCTTGAAGGCGGCATAAAATATGTGATGAGCAGATTTCTTGAGGAAATCGAATACGACGTCTTTGACACATCAAACGTCGATTATCGGTGCGATTGCAGCCGTGACCGATGTGAGAAGGCGCTTGCCTCGCTCGGAACGGAGGACTTCAGGTCACTCTATTCGGATGAAAAAATACAAATGCACTGTTCTTTTTGCAACACCGTTTACACGTTTACTCATGACGACCTGGACAGAATAGACGCAGAAAGAAGAAAAAAATGAACAACATAATGAAAGCTTATTCCGCCGCCCGCGATGCAGGCTGCGATGCATTTATCTTTACCGACGGTGTGAATCGTCGGTATCTCAGCGGGTTTTCCTCAAGCGACGGGGTGCTTGTCGTTACCGATGAAGGTGGCCGTTTGCTGCTGGATTCGAGGTACATCGAGATGGCACAGCGTCGCTTTGAAGCAAAAATGATGCGGGAGTCGGTTACTCCCATATCTGCAAAAAAAGGACTGCTTGCAGCGCTTGCCGATGAAGTGGCTGCCAATAATATCAAAAGCGCGACCGTTGATCCGAAAAAGATGACATTGGCTGAACACCGCGCGTTTTCGGATTATCTCGGTATCGAGCTCGTGCCGCTTGGCGGAGTCATCGAGAATATGCGCAGAGTAAAGTCAAATGAGGAACTGGAAAACATCAGAGCCGCCCAGCAGCTTACTGAGGAAGCATTCTCACATATACTCGGCTTCATCACACCTGACGTGACAGAAACAGAAACAGCGGCGGAGCTTGAGCATTATATCCGCCGGCGTGGAGGGACGCTTGCGTTTGATACGATATGCGTTTCCGGCATCAACAGTTCGCTTCCGCATGGTGTGCCGGCGAATGTCAAGCTCGGTAAGGGATTCCTCACAATGGATTTCGGTGCCGCATGGAACGGATATTGCTCGGACATGACACGTACGGTATGCATAGGACAGCCTACGGATGAGATGAAAAGGGTGTATGATACGGTCCTTGAAGCACAGTTGACTGCACTGGATGGAATCAAGGCCGGGGTGACCGGCGCACAGGCTGACAGTCTGGCGCGTGACGTTATCACAGATGCCGGATACGGTGAGTTTTTCGGTCATTCACTCGGTCATTCGCTCGGGCTTGAGATACATGAAGCTCCCAATTTTTCACCGTCCAACGAGCTTGTGATCGAGGCCGGTACGGTCATGTCGGTAGAACCCGGCATATATATTCCCGGGCGTTTTGGAGTAAGGATAGAGGATATTGTCGTCCTGACGGAGCAGGGATGTGAAGACCTTACCCGTGCTCCGAAGGAGCTGATCTGCCTGTGATATGTTTTTGCGATACTTGCCGCCTGTAAGCTATAACATCGATATCGCAATCTGAAAATATTTAAAATGAGACGCCGCGGACACATTGTATCCGCGGCGTTGTTATTACTAAAGCTTATCGCTTATTCGGAAACGTCAGAGGTGTCGGAATCTTCCGGCTCTTCCATATAGCTGTACGGAGAATCATCAGTAGGATAGCTTGCGTAGACCTTCTTCAGCTGAGGAAGGAAACTGTCGCGAAGCGCACCCGCATAGTTTGCCGCTATCAGCTCAGACTGCAGGTTGTTCCAAACCGTGTCGAAATCACCGGTGCCGTTTATGAGATCATCCCAATATTTGTCGATTATCTCCGTGAAGATCGCCATGTAGTCGGGCTCAAGAACCACTTCTTCGTCTTCGTCGTCGTCAGGAGCTTCCGGGACTTCTGGTACTTCAGGCAATGCACTTTCATCGGTCATGCTTTCGTCCGTTACGCTCTCATCAGTAGTGCTTTCGTCAGAAGATTCGTCGTCATCTTCTTCGCCCTCGGGCTTTATTTCCTGACGCACGTAGATGAAGGAAATGAACGGAGATATAGTGCTGTCAAGATTTTGCTCTTTGGCAAATTCCCACTGATCGGGATCCTCACCGGCGAGCGTCCATGCAATGTAAGCGTTACCGGTTGTCTCGACCGACATCATGTAGTCTTCGTTGAGTCGTGTTACGAACCCGTCGTAGTCGCGTGTATAGTGCACATCCTCGACGCCGTAAAGGAACATATTCCTAAATGTCTCATCCGTGTTTATGAGGACTATAAACTGCATGACCTCAGCAACGTCGGTCGACGCACAATACTTTGTGACGCAGAAGACGTTATCCAGAGTGTTCTCGGCAGTAGCGACCGGATTTCTGTAAACTATGTAATCGTATTCTTTACCGGTCTCTTGCTCGAGCTCGGCTATATCAGAAGTATTTCCGGAGATGAAGCGCACGGCAAAGTCGGCATCATCGGAATAACCATCGCTGAAGTAGCCAAGATTGCGATATGTGTTGATCATTCTGAAGTATTCTTTTACCTCATTGACCACACCCTCCTCATCGAGGTAGGGAGCAAAGAGGAACCCGTCCTCGTCGCATGCTACCGGGAAACCTTCCTGACCGAGGAAAGATACGTTGTTCGGACCGTATACGTTGTAAAGCGGTATGACGTCCGGTTCGTTTTGCTTGATCACGGCGAGATAATCCTCGAGATCCTGGAGTGAACGCATTGAAAGGGCATCAAACCCGTATTTTTGGAGATATTCCTTGTCATAAACGATGTACTGGTACTCTCCTATCGGTCCGTTGTTGGGAACACCATAGGTCGCACCGTTGACGCGGGCAGCACTTATAGCCGATCCGGTAGGATTGATGAAGCTCGGATATATGTATTCAAGAAGAACCTTGGATTCGCTCGTCAGGGTGGTGTCGAGTTTCTGCAGCATCACGCCGGTCTCTTCATTCGTTATATATCCGTAATATTCTTCATATCCGCGGCTGAGGAATATGTCAAAGCGTTTTTTGTTGTTCTTTGTCTTTATTTCTCCGCCCGCTTCAAGAATATCGAGTATCACATCTTCCGTTTGAAGCGATTCGTTGCCCTCTACTCCGGAGGCATCATTGTTTGCAGGCTTGCTGAGCTTCGCCTGTTCTCTCGAAAGCGATATGGCGGCGCTCTCTTCCGCTTCCGCATCAACCATCATCTGGAACGCATCCTTGACGGCCTGATCGTACTCGTCTTCGTAAAACAGATAAAGCTTAATAGCCATATTAGCCTTTTGCAGAAGATATCTGTTCATCTCAAGCTCTACGGCCTTGACCGCTTCGTCCGTGGTGCCTTCGCCCTTGATACCGTAGACGACATATACGTTCGGCTCGGTCTCAACGACCTCCACAGCCTTATCGCACGAGGCGAGCAATGGCAGTGTAAACATGAATAACAGGATAAATGCGAGGATGCGCTTGTTCATGTGATAAACCTCCGGTCAAATCAACACTCTGTCATACCGGCACAATCGTCGAGCATGAAGATTTGAGGTTATTATACACTATCACACTCTGTGTGTCAAGAGCATTTTTGTCAAAACTTATCAACACGCGATAAAAGAGAGCAAGCGGATTATATCGCTATTGCATTAGTCTTCGAGGTGTTGTATAATCAGCACAAAGAGAGGAAAGGATGATGAAAGTGAATACTCGTTTTGGGAAAACGATCAATGTCACGGTGCCGAACGGAAATAAAATCGGCAAAATCATATTAGCAGTAATTGTCTTGATTTTCTTGCTTATATTGGCCGGTACCTGTTGGTACACCGTAGATGACCGTGAGGTCGGCGTGGTAACGACATTCGGCAAGGTCACTGCCGTGAGCGAAGCAGGGGTCCATCTTAAGCTGCCGTTTGGAATGCAGAAAGTGACGAAGGCTCCGGTCAATGCGATATATAAGATAGAGCTTGGATACCGTACAAATGAACAGACCGGTGTTACCGAGGTTGTCGAGAATGAGAGCAAGATGAT
>URSI01000115.1 GCA_900550505.1 uncultured Eubacteriales bacterium | reverse complement strand
TTTCGCCCATTGCCCAATATTCCCCACTGCTGCCTCCCGTAGGAGTCTGGACCGTATCTCAGTTCCAATGTGGCCGTTCAACCTCTCAGTCCGGCTACCCATCGCTGACTTGGTGGGCCGTTACCTCACCAACTATCTAATGGGACGCGAGCCCATCCTTGCGCAATAAATCTTTGGTACTACGACCATGCGGTCGCTTGTACTTTATGCGGTATTAACATCCGTTTCCAGATGGTATCCCCCACGCAAGGGCAGGTTGCTCACGCGTTACTCACCCGTCCGCCACTAGGCATTGCTGCCCCGTTCGACTTGAATGTGTTATGCACGCCGCCAGCGTTCATCCTGAGCCAGGATCAAACTCTCGATAATTTGTTTATCCTCCGCCTCTCGGCGGTTGATACCTTTTACCGAGCGCTCTTTCGCTCTCTTACTTTACTGTCGTCCCTGCGCTCTCTGCGCAGTAACCTCTTTCTAAGGATCTCAGGTTCGCACAAATTCTTCCGCCGCACTGCCTCCCGGCAGCGCGTCGTCTTTCCTTTTTGTTTCTGCTGTTCGTTTTTCAATGTCCCCGTCCGCCGCCCCCGGTCTCCCGCGGACAGCCTAAATATACTACCACATGCTCCCCACTTTGTCAATACCTTTTTTCAACTTTTTTCACTATTCTTCAGAAGGGTTTCGACCGCGTCGTAAAATGGAGCATAAAGGTACAGTGATCCAAGACCGGCGACCATCGCACCGGTACTTTCAGCAAAACCGACAGCTTGCTTAAGCGCATCTGATACATCTCCGCAAGCAGTCGCCGGTACACCGTGTTTTCTATAAAGTTCCGCAAGTTTTTCGGGAGCCAATGCACGGTCGTTAGGGGGAGCAACAGTAAACACGCGGCTTGCCAAAGGCGCTATGACCTTCACTGCTCCGCTGCAATCTTTATCAGCGAGCATACCGGTCACGAGCACCAGCTTTTTGTCCGGAAATATATCCGCAAAACTTTTTGCCGCAGCTGACATCCCGTGAGGGTTATGAGCTCCGTCAAAAATCACATCCGGCGCTTTTGAAAGAAGTTCAAAGCGTGCCGGCCATCTCACATTGTTCAGACCGTTACGCAGCGCCTCATCGGAGATTTTGTATCCCTCGCCGCGAAGGACGTCAACCGTACGCAGGACAACAGAAAGATTATGAGCCTGATACGATCCAAGCAGCGGGACGGTGATATTTTTGTAATCACCACAGTCCATCACGCAGCCTTCAGCCGAAAACAATGCATTTTCCGGCTTGAACGGAAGAAAAAGTTTACTGTCTTCGCGCAATGCTTTTTCAGCGACAACATTTGCCGCCACCTCATCACAGCCGCAAACGCACGGACGTCCGTATTTTATTATTCCCGATTTTGTCGTGGCTATCTGCTCAATGCTCGTTCCGAGTTCTCGAGTATGATCCAGCGCTACCGAAACAATAACTGATGCGACCGGCGATTCAATAACATTGGTCGCGTCGAACTCACCGCCCATTCCCACTTCGACCACGGCTATATCACAACCATGATTTGAAAAGCTCAAAAATGCAAGCGCGGTTATAAGTTCAAATTCCGTCGGCTTGTCCGTCATTTTTTCTGCTATTGGCTTGATCTGCGAAACGAGGGCACACAATTCGTCATCACTGACAGGAGTTCCGTTCAGCATGACCCTCTCGTTGAATCTGCGAACATACGGAGATGTGTAAAGACCGGTGTTATACCCTGAGGCACGAAGCACCGAATCAAGCATAGCGCACACGCTGCCCTTTCCGTTGGTGCCAGTCACATGCAAGCAAGGCGTTTTTTTATGCGGGTCACACAACAGCGAAAGCAGCTCACTGATCCGTGAAAGCCCCGGTTTACTGCCGCGCCACGATACGGCATGTATATATTGGAGCGCTTCTTGATAATTCATTTCCCGTCTCCGCCTTTCACATTACGCAACAAGAGAAAAATATTTTTACGACAGCCGTTTTTTCACATATGGTCACTGATCAACACGTGGCACTTCGTCCGTATCAGAGACAATGCCTGTGTGATTTGCATCATTACTTGATAAATAAAAACTGAAAAATGATGAACGCAGCAAAAGCATGATTATATATGTCTCAACGGAACCTATAACGAGATATATCGGGACACGCAGCGCCAAAATCTCCCACGGAGTGCTGAAATACAGCGCAAGCCCCAATGTCTTCACTATCATCGATCCTATAACATGAGCGGGTATCACACAAAGAAAAAGAGAAACGAAGGCACGGCGCCCTCCGGTCAGCCTGAAACAAAATCCGGAAACAAGCCCTATAAGTGCTGCACCAACGGTAATGACCGGATTTATAGTATATCCCATTATCATAGAGCCTACAAGGTCGGCAACGGCACCCGTCGCGGCACCTACCCACGGACCGAAAAGGATCCCCGCCATCAGCAGCGACGTGTTTTCAAAGCTGATTCTTATGGAATCACCCACCGGTATCTGCAAAAACTTGCCCAAGACGATACTCAGCGCGGCGAATACCGCAGGCAGTACAAGACGCAATATTTTTCTTTTAGATTTTTCTGACCTCATTGAGAAAACCCCCTTACTTGATATAAGCTACAAATAAGGAGGTCGAGCCCTATATGCAGCAGCGGGATGCAGCCGCCGTACCGCAAGTCAAAACTTTTCGTCCGGCCGACAACTCCCCGTTCGACCAACACTTAACGCACGACAGCTTACTCTGCTGAGAACAACTATACCACTACCACACCCCGATGTCAAGTGCGACAAATACACATTCTCCCCACAAATGTCGCACGTTTTTGTTAACACTGTTCAAATATACGGCATATTACTTCAATAGGACGACTGAGGAGGCGATCACTCTGAGATGCTCATATCGATTTATCGGATATCTGCTGCTCGCATTCGGCGGAGGTATTCTGCTCTCGACATTCCTGCCCACAGTCGTGGTGGTATGCCTTGAGGCCGTTGTGATCATTGCGGTAGGCCTCGTATGCAGCAGGAGGTGAATACAAAGCAATGAAGATATTTGTTTTCCGTGCGCCAAAATTCTTAAAACCGATATTACTGTTATTCAAAAAAAACAAAGCTCAATGATGAAGTAAATGGCATAGAAAAGCCCCGCGTCTAATACAATGTGGCAAGAGATGAAAGGCGTGAGGTTTGGATATGGACATAACAACAAAGCAGATCATTTGCAGCAGAGTGCCTAACATTCGCGTTTACGAACGCGAACTGGAATACGACACTGCTCTTCCTGATTACTTGCCGGACATCAGCAGACCGCTGTTCGTAACGGCTCACGCAGGACAGGCAGAAATTGTGCCCGAGGGCGAGAAAGCCACGATAAGGGCAGAAATATCCTATGAACTGACATATGAGTCCGACTACAAGGGCAAACTGCGCACTGCGACTTTCACCGGGATATTTACGCAAAAAACAGATATGCCGGAGAGTGCGCTCAGACTCTGCCTCATTCGTGTGGCACCGCAATCTTCAATTTGCAAAATGTTAAACCCAAGAAGGTTTCTCGTACGTACACACATGATATGTGAGCTGCGATCCCGCAATCAACAAAACGCAACCGTACTTTCTGCTGAGACATCAGGATGCTGTATACTCACTGACAGCATAGGTCTGGCACAATATGGCTTCGGAAACACAACACAACCCGTCAGTGAAACTTTCAGTGTCGGAGACGCGGGTAACATCGCAGATATTGTTTCATCAGTGTGTGCTACAAAAGAAGCTGTGTGCACATGCTCCGAAGGCTACGTGACAGTAAGCAGTGCCGTGGACTTTTCCGTGGTATACGAACGTGAAGGAGACGGTGCACTGACCACTGTCTCCCGCAATGTACCGTTTTCATGTATGGTGGACTGCGATTTCTCACACGAAGGAGCGACAGCGATCGCCTTCATCGATACCGCCTCCATGACAGCGGAATCAGGAATCGATGCCTACGGTGACAGCAAAAACATTACTGTTTCCGCAAAACTTTCAGTGGCAGTTTGTTCGGTAGCCGAGGGAACACAAACCATTGTAAAAGACATCTTTCTGCCCGGATACAACGGTGAGCCAAAATTTGAAGCACTCTCATATGCAGGAAACACTGTCACTGATCGAATACCGTGGACTCTCGTACACACTTTTGCAGAGCATACCGATGTTTCACGGATACTTCTGCACAACGTAAATGTACGTGTGGCCGAAACTCGCGTTGAGGAGGCACAGACCCAGATAAAATCAATAGTTACTGCCACTGCACTATTTGAAAAAGCAGGAGAAGTGCAAAGCGCCGAGCTGAGCACTGTCTTTGACTTCCCAATACCGACAACAAATGTTACGGAAATAATTCCTGAGCTCCGATCCAGTATATTGACAGCCGAAAACGGCGGACTTGAATTGAAGGTGGAAGGTATTTACACGTACCGCCGCGACGATGAACTGGAAGTAAAAACCGTCTGCGCATTTACGGAAGGTGAAGAAATAACCCGCGCACACCCGATATCGGTATTTTTTGCCGCAGAGG
>URSI01000114.1 GCA_900550505.1 uncultured Eubacteriales bacterium | reverse complement strand
AAAAAAAAAGAAAAAAGCTATTGAAAAATGTGAATAAGTGTGATATCATTGCATGGTTGAATGATGTCGTTAAAGGAAGGGGTGAGTTAATTGCCGAATATAAAGTCAGCCAAAAAGCGTGTTAAGGTCAGCGATACCAAGGCGCTGCGTAATAAGATGATAAAAAGCGCCCTCAAGACTTCTATAAAGAAATACAAAAGCGCTCTTGAAAGCGGTGACAGAGATCTCGCAGTACAGACCTACAGGGATGCGGTCAAGAAGATCGACAGAGCTGTCACAAAGGGTATCCTCCACAAGAACACTGCAGCCAGGAGGAAGAGCCAGTTCACGCTTGCGCTCAATAATGCCAAATAATCGGCTATATTACCGACAAAGCGGGCAAACGCCCGCTTTTTTCGTTGTATCCGGTTTGTATGAAATAAAAAAGACCTCTGCTGCAAAAACCACTGAGCCGACTGTGTAACCTCGTCACCGAAATAAAGACACAAAAAGTATAAAATCACCGGCGAAGAATAAAATTAAAGGTGAGAGCTGAGACCTGCCTGTAAGCCTATCGTCACAAAGCGGCGAAGACGACCGTGATACAGGATAACGAAAACCCGTTTTCGATAACAATAACAGGATCAATCAGCCGCCGGAAAATAAGGAGAGATAAATAATGTCAGTAATCACAGTTACAAATTCCAACTTTGAATCCGAAGTCCTCAAATCCTCAAAACCGACTCTCGTCGATTTCTGGGCAAGCTGGTGCGGTCCGTGCAGGGCGCTTTCCCCCGTCGTAGACGAGATCGCAGACGAAAACCCTCAATACAAGGTGTGCAAGATCAATGTAGACGAGCAGCCTGAGCTTGCGGCAAGATTCGGGATCATGAGCATACCCACTCTGCTGATATTCAACAACGGCAGCGTGGTAGGCAAGTCGGTCGGCGTTCGCCCCAAGCAGGATATACTGAACCTGCTATCCCAAAGCAAGTCGCTTTAACCTCGCCTTATCGATAACACGCACGCCTCCGCGCGAATTCTCCACGATATGCTCTGTCGCAAAATACTTTAACATCCGTGATACAACTTCCCGTGCGGAGCCGGTATATCGGGCGATCTGCTCATGAGTCAGTCTTATGAGCGGGTCGCCCGTTTTTTGCATCTCATCCCAAAGAAAAATCGCAAGTCGCCTGTCAAAGCTCATAAACAGCACCTGCTGCATTGCCCACATTACGTCCGAAAACCTTGAGACCGCAAGTTCAAGCGCATAGCATCGCACAGTTATATCAGAGTCGGAGACATCGGCAAAGCTCTTGCCGTCGATAAGTATACACTCGCAGTCCGTTTCGGCACTTACATACACGTCGAAAGACACGGACTGAAGCACGCAGGAGGCGGAAAGCATACACACATCGCCCTCTCCGAGCCTGTATAATGTTATTTCACGTCCCTGCTCCGACATGATATACACGCGTATCTCTCCGCTGCTCACACAAAAAACTCCGGTGCACTCGTCACCTGAATGAAGCTGAGCGCCGCGTGCAAAGCTCGCACGGCGCGCACTGCGGCGAAGCCGTTCGCGTTCACTTTCACCGAGCCCGTTCCAAAAGGGAAAAAATCCGCCGAGTTCACCGTCAAGGCCGTCAACGCCTCTTGACTCCGAAAATGAGGATCTCTTATTATTCATTTCATACCTTCCTTTCCCGAATAGAGGCGCAGCGCATTGGTGACTACAAACAAAGAACTGAGGCTCATTGCCGCGGAGGCGATCATCGGATTGAGGGTCACGCCGAGACCGCTGAACGCGCCGGCTGCAAGCGGTATGCAGATAATGTTGTAAATGAATGCCCAAAACAGATTCTGACGCACGTTGCGCATCACGCGTTTTGAAAAAGCTATCAATTTCGGCAGCACGGAAAGGTCGTTTTTCATCAGTACCACGTCTGCGGAGTCGATCGCGATATCACTGCCCTTTGCCACTGCGATACCTACGTCGGCGCTCATCAGCGAAGGAGCATCGTTTACACCGTCTCCCACCATAACGGTGCGTCCCTCGCTTTTCAGCTTTGATACGACCTGTTCCTTGTTTTCGGGCAGCACCCCGGCGACGACCTCATCGATACCCACATTGCCGGCAACCGCGCGCGCTGTCGTTTCGTTATCACCGGTGAGCATCACTACCCGGACATTGTGTTCCCGCAGCTCTCTCACCGCTTCTTTGCTCGTGGGGCGCACCGCATCCGCAACGGCTATTATACCGTTAAGAACTCCGTCATATGCAAAATAAAGGACTGTCTTGCCCTCACCTGCAAGGCTTGCGGAATGTTCAGAGGCTGCCGATGTTTCAATGCGGTTTTCCGTCATGAATTCAAGGTTGCCCGCCAATATCTGCCGTCCTTCAACGACCGCTTTTACACCTCGGCCGAACACGGCGGAAAAATCCTCCGCGTCAAGCCGCTCGTTATCGGCAAGCCGTTCGGAGCAATACAAAGTCACGGCGGCGGAAACAGGGTGCGTACCGGGTCTTTCAACGGCATCCGCCAAGCGAAGAAGTTCACGCTCTGCCACTCCAAGAGGTATCACATCCGTGACCCGCATTTCTCCGAGCGTCACGGTACCGGTCTTATCGAGTACGACAGCCGATGTATGGCTGAGCAATTCGATGCTCTCTGCGGATTTGACCAGCACCCCGGCGGACGCGCTACGCCCCATCGCTACCGTCATGGCTACGGGCGTTGCAAGTCCCAAGGCACACGGGCAGGAGATCACCAGCACTGAAACGGCGTAATTGAAAGCCTCTTCCGCCCCCCTTCCCATCAAAAGCCAAATTGCAGCGGTTACGATCGCCAGACCAATGACGACCGGTACGAAAATTCCGCTTATTTTATCTGCCGCACGCGCTATCGGCGCTTTTGACGCAGATGCTTCTTTTACCAATTCTATCATGCGGGCTATCGTCGTTTCACTTCCGACTTTTTCCGCGCGGATGTAAAGCACGCCGTCAAGGTTAGCTGCACCGGACAGAACCTCATCGCCTGTCTGCTTATTCACCGGGACACTTTCGCCGGTCAGCGCGGACTCATCGACGGCAGATCTGCCGTCGGTGACTATTCCGTCGACCGGTATCCGTTCTCCGTTTCCTACCACAAAGATCTCACCCACGCGAAGCTGCGAGGCGTCGATCCTTACACGTTCTCCGTCCCGTATCACGGTGACAGAATCAGGAACCATCGCCGCCAGTTTTTTCAGTGCGGAATCCGTTTTCCCCTTTGAGCGTTCCTCAAGGGTTTTACCAACTGTCACGAGAGTCAGTATCATAGCCGAGGACTCGAAATAAAGATTTGAAGAATACCTTTCTGCCGTTGCAGCATCTCCGTTTCCAAGTGCGGCAACAATAATGAAAAGAGCTACAACACCGTATGCCAACGCCGCCGAGGATCCGAGGCACACGAGAGTATCCATATTCGGCGCACGACTGATAAGCGCCTTTATGCCGCTGCTCCAATAACGTCTGTTGACATAAACGACAGGCAGCGTCAGCAGCAGCTGCAACAACGCCGAAACACCGCTGAGCCTGTATTCACGGAGCTGACCGGTAAACGGTAAATGCAGCATATGACCCATGGATACATACATCAGGATCACTAAAAAAACGCAGGATATCAGAAGTCTGGTTCCGGCGGCACCGGCGGAATTTTCGGCAGGTACAGATTTTTTTGTCTCACCGTCACCGTGCACTTTAGCGGTGAAGCCCGCTTTTTCCACTGCCGAGATGACGGAGCTGTCGTCCGTTACCTCCGGATCATATTCGCAGTACAGCCTCTTTGCAGTAAGGCTCACCTGCGCGGACTCGACACCGGATAACCTTCCGACGACCCGTTCAATCGAAGCGGAACAGGCGCTGCAACTCATTCCCTCAACATCAAAGCTCTGTTTTTTCAGTGCCAATGCCATCACCTCTTCTCTCGGAATCTATAGTATCAAAAATATTGCACGCGTCCCTGATGAACCGCACGCACGGGCGGGTGGCATAATATTCCGCCGTACGTTCGGAGGGGACCGGCGAATCATCGGTCATATTGAGCAGTTCACGGCATATGATGGTCCCGTGCTTTTCCTTGAACATCGCAGCCATTCGCTGAGTGAGGCGGTACATATCCTCCTTGTCGGACGCGTCGGGGCTGTCGGTAGCCCAAAGAATGCCGGCAGCTATGAGAATGGAACTGACGGCGCCGCACACCTCCCGCATACGTCCCATGCCGCCGCCGAGCGCCGCTGAAAGTCGAAGCGCCGCTGAACGCTCCATGCCCGTCCGGTCACACAGCGCGCAAAACACCGACTGCGCACAATTATAGCCCTCTTCAAATATCCGTGCAGCCTTGTCGGCATGTGTCTCCATATATTATATCTCCGCGATTTTCAATACAATCTTCCCGACATTACGGGCGTCAGATCACTTAAGGTATTATTATACCATTTGTTCCGTTTGTTTTCAAGCGGTTGAATCATTTTTTGTGCAGATCCGTCAGTACGGTGAATTCCCAAAGTAAGTTCCACAGTAGGAAAAGGTAGCGATTAGTAT
>URSI01000113.1 GCA_900550505.1 uncultured Eubacteriales bacterium | reverse complement strand
TATCGGAGCCGCTCAATGAAATCAGCGAGGCCGCACGCAGTTTTTCGGTCGGTGACCTCTCCGTGCGCGTCGCAGTAAGGGGCAAGGATGAGATAGCCGAGCTTGCGACCGCATTTAATTCGATGGCGGATTCACTTGAGCAGCTTGAACGGCTGCGCTCAACATTTATCGCAAATGTTTCTCACGACCTGCGAACGCCGATGACGACCATTTCGGGCTTTATAGACGGAATCATTGACGGAACGATCCCGCCGGAGAAGCATTCGCATTACCTTTCTGTCATCTCTGCCGAAACAAGAAGGCTCTCAAGGCTCATCAATTCCCTGCTCACCGTCTCAAAACTTGAGTCGGGCGAGCAAAAGCTGGCGCCTTCGATATACAACCTTACCGAGCAGGCGCGCCAGATACTGATATCTTTCGAGACCAAGATCAACGAAAAGCACATCGACATAGATTTCAGCGGCAGCCCGGACGATGTTACCGTCTACGCCGACCGTGACGCGATGCACCAGGTGCTGTACAACATTATCGACAATGCAATCAAATTCACAAACGAGGGCGGAAAAATAACGCTGACCGTAGACCGCACTGCACCCGCTGCGGGAATAACGAAAAGAAGAAAAGCGATCGTGACCGTGAGAAACACCGGTGAAGGAATAAGCAGTGAAGATCTACCGTTTGTTTTTGAGCGGTTCTACAAAACAGACCGGTCGCGAGGACTTGACAAAACCGGCGTCGGTCTCGGCCTTTACATAGTTAAGCAGATCGTAAAGCGTCACGGCGAAGATATCACTGTCGATTCCGTCGCCGGTGAGTTCTGCGAATTTTCATGGACTGTCCCGCTGCCCGACAGCAGAAAGACCGATTTCACCGACCGTTCATAAAAAGTTTACAATTGTGACATGCGATTTTGAAATTCCCGGTTTAAAATAACGCCAGAAACAAAAAGAACCGAGGTATTTCACGATGGATGATAAACACATCACCACAGATGTCGAGCAGCCTTCCGTGCGGCCGGACAATGTAGGCGACGGAGAGCACACCTATGTGTGGAAAGACGTGGTGACGGAACCGCCTCATCATAACAACAAACCACCGAAAGCTCCGCGTGGCCGCCGCGGATTGCAGGTTTTTGCCGCCGTAGCTACAACGCTTTGCATTCTGAGCATGATGTGTGCTTCATATTTCGCAATAGCGTTGCTGAATGACGACGGACAAACCGAAGAGAGCGGTAACAGCAGTGTGTCAACACCCGGTCGTGATTTTACTCCGACAGTCACATTCACCGATTCCGCGACAAGACAGGGGATGACACTGAACGAGATCAGCACACAATACGCTGATGTCTGCGTCAGCATCGTAAGCGAATATTCAAAAGGTTCGGGCTTTGCAACCCAGACCGGAGTATCGCTCGGCAGCGGGTTTATCATTGCTGAAGACGGCTATGTGGTGACCAATCACCATGTTATCGAGAATTCCACAAAAATCACCGTCATAAAATATGACGGTACTGAATATGAGGCTCAGCTCGTGAACAGCATCGCGAGCGTGGACATAGCCGTTCTGAAGATCGAAGGCACATTCACCGCTGCAAAGCTGGGCGACAGCAGCGAGCTCCAAGTAGGAGATTTTGTCTGCGCTATCGGCACGCCTTCAAGCCTTGAGCTTGCCGGCACCATGACTTACGGCATTATTTCCGCAATAAACCGCAACATGACGATAACCGATTCGACCGGAGCTGTCGTAAAGACCATGTCGTTGCTCCAGACCGACGCTACTCTCAACCCCGGCAACAGCGGCGGACCACTTATCAATATGTACGGCGAGGTCATAGGAATCAACACTCTTAAGCTCACGGATGAATTCGAGGGTATCGCTTTCAGCATACCGATGTCCTACGCTATAGATATCATCAACGCATTGATAGCAGGAGTCGACCCGGATACCAGCACGATAGTCAAAAGCGCCGCGTATCTTGGTATCACCACAAACGACATCAGCGAATGGCAATCGGAATATTACGGGATCCCGACGGGAGTTTATGTTTATCAGATAGAGACCTCCGGCGCGGCATACGAAGCGGGGCTTCGTATGGGTGATATCATCGTGGAGTTTAACGGCACGAAGATCACAAACACGTCGGAACTGTCAGACTGTATGTCGGCAACCGAAGCCGGAAAAACCGCCACCATCAAATTTTATAGAGGCGGTGAATACACAACGATAGAGTTCGTGCTCGACGCGCGGCCGGAATAATTCGCTGTATATAAAAATATAAAGGGAGCGGACGGATCATCCGCTCCCTTTTTATACCGTAAGCTCTTCTTTCAAATGTGTCAGAATCTTTTTTTCCAACCTCGATATATAAGACTGAGATATTCCCAGCTTGTCTGCCACCTCTTTCTGTGTGAGCTCATGACCGTCAGGGTCGTGAAGACCGAAGCGAAGCGAAATAATTTCGCGGTCACGCTTTTTGAGCTTTGACAGTGCATTTCTGACCAAACGGCGCTCTTCTTCCTCTTCTACCGTATTGTAAACACAATCCGGTTCGGTGCCGAGCAGGTCGGAAAGCAAAAGCTCGTTACCGTCCCTGTCCACGGACAGCGGCTCATCGATAGACAGTTCCGCACGTGCGGAGCTGTTTTTTCTTATGTACATCAATATCTCGTTCTCAATGCATCGCGAAGCATACGTAGCAAGCTTTATCCCCCTGCCGGGGCAGAAAGATGTTACCGCTTTCATCAGTCCGATAGTACCTATGGATATAAGATCCTCTATCCCGATCCCGGTGTTTTCAAATTTTTTGGCGATGTAAACCACCAGCCTCAGATTGCGTTCGATAAGTACGTTGCGCACCTCAGGATCAGATATACGCGTTACAAGTTGTTCCTCTTCCTCCCTGCTAAGCGGCTGGGGAAGCGTCTGAGTACCGTTGATGTAATAGGCTCCGCCCCATGACAGCAGTCGCTCCAGAAGCCCTTTGACCCACTTGATAAAATGTTCAAACATTATCGCTCATCCTTTCTCCCATAACGTCTTATCGAAAATAAATCAGCATATCGCCTTATTCACACAAGGCTCTTAGGCACCAGCGCAGCACAGCCGGCGTAGCTTCCCTCACTTTCGTCAACGGCAACGATAGCACGCCTGTTCTCAAAATGCCCGAATGGCATCGACCTTATCCCCACCGTCTCGGGTCTGAATGCAAAAAGGAGCGCATGACCGACTCCCGATGCCGGCAGTGCCCTGTACCCGTGACGTGCGGATACTTCAAAGCCCGCCGGGAACTCGCTGCTTTTCACCAATATCACCGCATCTCCGCTCAGCGGATCGGTTATAAGGTTTCCGGTATCAACAAGCCCCTCGATCCGAAGCGTCAGGTCGCCGTCGTTTATACTTACCGTCACCGTCCTTACCTCTATCCGCCGCTTCCCGCGCATCGCAAACACAAACGAAGCCACAGCCGCCGGGACAAGCGCATACAACACCTCAAATCTACCTGATGTAAGATTCGCAACGGCAGTAAAAAGTCCGCCAAGCAGTGAAGAAAGCATGAAAAAGCAAGCAAACACTGCCAGAAACCGTTTTTTCCCCACCGATATCAGACAGATAAGGGCACCTGCCGCAAGGTGCAGCGGCAGGGATGAAACATAAAGAGTGACAAGCATATACAAAGCGCCTGCGAGTGATCCCAGCGTCAGCCTCCATGCACGTGCCGGCACGGCACATATCCTTGCCGCCAGAAAAAGGCAGATGAAATCGACGCAAAAATTGATAAGGATAAGAATGTCGGCATATACTATCGTGTTCACAGTCATCCCCCGCGCTACATGATATCATTACCGCGCGGTAAAAACTGTCGAAAGCCAACATGGACCAAAAAAAATCCGTACACACGAATTTCACATGAAAGGGAGAAATAAAACAGTGAAGTTTTTCATACCATATCCAAAGAGGGCAGCCTTCTGTGCACTGTCGTTCGTGCTTCTGTTCGTACTGTTTTTGGCAGTGACATCGGAAAGAACAGCCTTCGTTTCGGCATTCGGGGGGGATACCGCACGGGATACGCTCGAATCGATCTTTGAATCGCTGTACCGGAAGATAGGGGGTTAGCGAGATTTATCTGACGTTTGCTTCGCAAAAACTCAGGATCAATATCTTTGCCCTGTGTGTACCGCTTGTGATCATCTCGGCTGAAAGCATTTCGAGCTGTTTCGTACTTGCCGCCTGCATACTTATCCACGAAGGAGGACACCTGACAGCGCTCCGTGTCCGCAACTGCTCCGTAGAGCGTATCGACATCGAACCCTTCGGCGCTTCCATCCTGTGCGACCCGCTGACTCCCTACAGAGACGAGCTCATAACAGCGCTTGCCGGCCCTGTCGCCGGACTGACGGCCGCCGCCGCCGGCGCGGCAGCAATGCTGTTATATCCATCCCCGCTGCTGCTGTATTTCAGTTGTGCAAACGCCGCTCTCAGCCTTGTCAACCTCGTTCCGGCCGCCCCGCTGGACGGTTCGGTGATACTGCGCACGTTGTTATGTCTGAATCAAGATCCGACAACGGCGGAAAA
>URSI01000112.1 GCA_900550505.1 uncultured Eubacteriales bacterium | reverse complement strand
GAAGATGATTGTATACGTTTCGGGTTGCTCTGTGTAAAAAATGTGGGTGTCAGCTTTGTACGCGCTGTGTTGAGTGAGCGTTCTGCGGGGGAGTTTACATCGTTTGAGAACTTTATGTTGCGCATGAGCGGTTCGTGTAATGTGCGAATGCTCGAGTCTCTCATACGTTGCGGTACATTTGACAGCTTCGGGACTGAGCGTAGCAGGCTGCTCGCAGTGCTTCCCGAGGCTATCGGAAAAGCTACTGCACACAACGACACCGGAAAGGGGCAGCTCGGTCTTTTTGGCGATGAAAATGACGCTGAGTGCTTGAATTTTGACTATCCGGATCTCCCGGAGCTTTCATTTTCGGAGCGACTACGCAGTGAAAAAGAGTTGACGGGAGTATATATTTCCGGTCACCCTCTTGAAAATTATGCGAATTGTCTGAAGTATGGTACCGAATCTCTTGCCGGCGTTTTACGCGCCGTTCGTGAGGGAACAATAAACGACGGAGCGCCAGTGACGGTGCTGTGTCTTATCGTCTCGGTGCGAAGCCGCGTAACAAAAAAAGGTGAACCAATGGCTGTGGTGTGTCTCGGCGATGAGTACGCTGAATGTGAAGCAGTAGTGTTCCCGAAGCAATATTCTCATCTATCCGGGAGGTTGCAGTGTGACCGTGCGGTAGTAGTAAACGGCACCGTCAGAATAAGCGAGGACAATGCGGTTACTCTCGGCATTTACGACATCAAGGAAGCGGACAATGACGGCGATGTCCAAGACATATATATACGTGTGACTGATTCAAATTGCAGAATGCTTGAGCAGTGTTTGAAAACAGTTGATCGGGGCAACTGTGAGGTGTTTGTTTGGTTTGAGGATGAAAAGCGTCTTGCGCGTGCAAAAGGCGTTATGTGCAGCGCCGAAGAATCTTCGATATCCAAAATGTCCGAGCTGATGGGTGCAGATAACATCAGGGTAACACCACGAAAGTCACGGTGACTGAAAGGCGGGATAAAAATGAAAAAAACAAGGGAAAAGCTGAAATATCGTTCTGTCATGAGTATAAGTAAAACTCTTGCGAAGATATTTTCTGGTGCGTTTTACGTGGTCACGGCGCTGGCAGTGCTTTCACTGATCGTTGCTGGTATAGTAGCTATTGTGAATGTCGAGCCAAAGGATATGCTTCTTCCGCCTTATATGAGCAAGGTGTACGACGACTCCGGTGCGCTTGTTTCATTCACACTCAGTCTCGGCAACGGTGTCGCGATAACGCGTTCCGCAGCGCTTGTATCACTTACGGACATAAAGACGGTGGTGTACGGATTTCTCGGAGTCAGTTGTGCGACTCTTTGTGCTCTTGCGCCTGCATTTCGTGCACTCGCAAGGCTTTTGGGAAATGTCGGACGCGGTGATGTGTTTGCACCTGCAAATGCGACGTGCATAGGAAACCTGGGTATAACCGTGATTCCCGCTTCTGTGGTCATAGAGGCTGTAAGCCGTGTGGCGAATTATTTCACGTACAAAGCATTTGTTGATGCAGCAGAGTCGGTTTCGGTACGTTTCGGTGTGGATTTGTACGGTGTTGTCTCAGGAGCTCTTATTGTCTTTATTGCTTATATATATGCTTACGCGTGCGCCTGCAGTAACACATCAAATCCGACTGCGGTAGTGCGGTCGGATACCCCTGAGGAAGGAGCCTGAAAATGAACGAAGAGAAAAACGGCAGACTTGAACATGAAAATGATCCTGTGGATCCGCTGGATCTGCGCAGCTACCGTAAGAGCACGGCCGGAGATCTGTCAGATACCGCCGATAACGGCGACGTAACAAATGTCGCAGAGGTGCCTCAAACTACGGGTGATGAGGAATGTGCGGACGTCGTTTCACCAGACGATGCTGTGACAAAGCTGACCGATTTGCCTGAACACGATAAAACACAGTGCGACAATGAAACAGCAGCTACGGACAAAGACAAAAAAGCAGCTGTGGCAAAAAAGAGTGAACAGGTACTTGAAAAGTCCGCAAAAGTCGTCGGAGGTACTCTCTCGGTATTTTGGTATGTGTTCCGTAAGTGTATCAGGGTCATCCTCGGTACATTGCTGACGCTGTTGCTTGTCGGGATCATTTCCGGTGTAGTTGTCGGAAGTGTATTTTTCATTTACGTTAAAAATAATTTTGATCCGGAATTCAACATAGATAATTTACAGTTTGACCTTTCTCAAACGACGACGATGTGGTACCTTGATGAAAACGGCGTGCCCGTCGAACTTGAAGATGAAAAGTTGCTCGCTTCGGAAAACAGGACATGGGCATCATATTCACAAATGCCGCAAAATCTTGTTAATGCCTTCATTGCGGTTGAAGATAAGCGGTTTCGCGAGCATAATGGTGTTGACCTGATAAGGACGACCGCCGCGTTTGTAAACTTTTTTATACCGATGAAGTCGAGTTACGGCGGCGGTTCGACGATAACGCAGCAACTTATCAAAAATTTCACCGAGGATGATGACGTAAAGATCCAGCGAAAGATACAGGAGATACTTCGTGCATGGAATCTGGAGACCAAGAAGACGAAAGACGAGATACTGGAGATGTATCTTAACATCGTTGATTTGTCCCAGAATGCCTGCGGCGTCCAGGCAGCAGCTCAAACTTATTTCGGTAAAGACGTGTCCGAATTAACGCTTGTTGAATGCGCGGCACTGGCAGCGCTGCCAAAGTCCCCGACAAAATATGACCCTATAAGAAATCCTGAAAACAATCTCGAACGGCGTCGGACAGTGCTTTCGCTGATGTATGAGCAGGAAATGATCAGCTGGGAAGAGTATACGGAAGCATATGCCGTTGAAGAACTCACGTTTGCACAAAGCGAAGATGATGACGTGGAGAACATCCATTCGTATTATATCGATGCGGTGATAAATGACGTGATTGAGGATTTGATGGAGCAGTACGGCTACTCTGAGGCGATTGCCTCTGCTTATCTGTATTCCGGCGGATTGAAAATCATTACCTGTATGAACCCCTTCGTTCAGGATACGATGGAAGACGTATATGAAACGTTCAGCTTTGAGGGAGAAGAGGATACGATCATTCCGCAGTCGGCGATGGTAGTGATGGATCCGGACACTGGAGATGTGCTCGGAATAGTAGGTGGACGAGGAGAAAAACAGGATGCGCGAGGTCTGAACAGAGCCACTCAGTCCCGTCGTCAATGCGGTTCGGCAATAAAGCCGCTTTCTGTGTATTCCGTTGCTCTGGATAACGGATTTATAACGTATGGTACTGTTATGGACGATGTTCCGCTTGAGACATCAAAAGCTGATCCCAATGTTGCAGGAAGCGTCAACCGTGTGTGGCCTACGAATTCGCCGGAGGGATATCAAGGTCTGGCAACAGTCAATTACGCCGTCCTTCGTTCTCTGAATACTATTTCCGCACGCATAGTAACAGAAATGGGCCCGAAAACGAGCTTTGATTTTCTTACACAAAAGCTTCATTTTTCGACCCTTGTAGAGTCATATACCAGCCAGTCGGGTGTCCATTATACGGATATCGCACTGTCCCCTATGGCGCATGGTGCTATGACTTTCGGTGTTACGGTAATGGATATGTGCGCGGGTTATACCGCACTCGCCAATGAGGGCACATATTCGGCTCCCCGGCTTTACTCATCTGTTACGGACAGCCAGGGCACCATCATACTTGAAAAGAACGAGTATCATGAAAACGTCATGAAGATATCTACGGCGTTTATTATGACAAAAATGCTGGAGCAGGCTACCACCAACAGGTACGGCACTGCATATCGTCTTACCATAAATAAGGGCGATAACTTTCCGACACTTGAGGTCGCCGGCAAGACCGGTACCACAAACGACGACAGGGATCGTTATTTCTGTGGTTATACGCCGTATTATGTGGGCGCAACATGGTTCGGATATGACAACAATAAGATACTATCTAAATACAGTTCCAATCCTGCTATGCAGTTGTGGGACGAGGTTATGAAGCGTTTGCATCAGCGTGTGTATGAAGAGGAAAACGGGTATTTTGAGAATTTTGTGCAGCCGGGTGACGTCATACAAGCGACATACTGCAAGGACAGCGGTATGCTCGTAGGTGCAAACTGTGGTCTTGATCTGCGCGGCGATCGATCTGAGACCGGTTGGTTTCTTGCGGGTACGGAGCCCGTGGAAGTATGTGATAAGCACATTCTGGTGGATTGGGATACCGTGACCCAGGCAGTTGCTTCACATTGCTGCCCTTCGGAAAATGTAACACAGGTAGCTCTCGTAAAGAATGATACACGAGATTTTGCGTTGCAGGTGTATGTGACCGATGCAGAATATATTTACCGCGATCCCGGCGAATCGCCACAATATCCGGCGTCGTTTACAGTAAGCGGATACCGGTATAGTGCGCCGTTCTTCTATTACAGCCTGGTCACTGATCGTTACTGTGGGACCACTTACTTTGGCAGCAGTGGGTCAGATCACGCGGCAAACTGTTTCTGTTGGGAACACTATGACCCGACAATGCTGCCCGATGTTTCTATGCCGGAAACAAGCATACCGGAAATGAGCGGAACGGGTGTTGATGAAAGCGA
>URSI01000111.1 GCA_900550505.1 uncultured Eubacteriales bacterium | reverse complement strand
AAGTGTAAAATATCCGAAACTTAACATCACATTTATGACTGCTCACGCCTCTAAAGGCTTGGGATACGATAACGTTATAGTTGTAAATGGTCGCAATGAAACATATGGCTTCCCTTCAAAAATTGAGGATGATCCCGTTCTCGCATTTGTAATTAAGGGTGATCGCTCTATTGATTACGCTGAAGAACGCCGTTTGTTCTACGTTGCAATGACAAGAACTAAAAACCGTGTTTATTTTATAGCACCAGAGCAGAACCCTTCCGAGTTCTTGCTTGAAATAAAGCGAGATTACAAGAATGTTGTTCTTCGTGGTAATTGGAGCGAGGAACCGCCGCAAAATAACATCACAAAGAAAACCTGCCCTATCTGCGGTTATCCTATGCAGTTCCGATATAAGAATGCATATGGTTTGCGTTTACACATTTGCACGAACGAACCGGAAGTGTGCGGATTTATGACCAATGAGTATAAGGCGGGAAAACTCTCTATTTTAAAATGTGACCAGTGCAGAGACGGCTATCTTATTGTTAAACCGGGAAAAGAAAATAATTATTTCCTTGGTTGCACCAATTATAAAAAAGATGGTACGGGGTGCGGAAAATTCATCGTACCAAAGTTGTATTATGAAATGTTCAAACTCGCTCCCGATCCCGCACCTGCAAAAGAATTTCCTGCTGCAACTCCTAAAACATCGGCACAAACTCAAGTTGTAAAAGCTCACCCTCAGCACGAAGAAAGCAAGGCAATAAAAAGAGCCAATGTTAAAGCGGTTATGTTTGAAGAAAACGATTTGAATGATATTGTTCATATCGTTTTGCAATGCCTCTCTCATATTAGTGAAAAGCGGTATTATGGCATAAATGTTTTAGCTGATGTACTTCGTGGGGCAAACAGCAAGCGTATTACAGATGCCGAATTGGACAAGTTGCCGGAGTATGGAAAGCTAAAAAGAGTTCGTCGTGATGATTTAATCACCACTATAGAATGGCTGATTGAAAACCATTTCATATTGAAAACAAAACATCCTACATATCCTGTGCTTCACCCAACTTATGAGGGTATGCATTATGATGAAACCATCACGGCTAACAAACTCAAAAAACTGCAGAGCATTTTACTGGAAAGATAGGTTGAAATATGGATAAATTACCCGAGCAGAACGGTATGCCCGCTATTGAAGTCCTCGCACGTCCCACAGCAATGACTGCTTAAAAAGCAGTACCCGGAAGACAAAATGCCTTCCGGGGACATACTACATACATTCTCCGTTAACGATATCTCGCAAAACGGCAGGGAGCTTGTTTTTTGTCACGGGGGCCGAAGCGTTCAGCTCTCCTTGTTTTCCTTCAGCTTTGACTCGGCGAGCCCCTTGCGGAACTCCTCAAGCGTCTGTGCCAGATTGGATGTCAGCTCAAGCTTGTTGGTGATGTAATTTTTCCCGTCGACCGTGGCGTAATCATTCGTCGAAAACCATACGGCCGCCTTTATGTGAGAAGCGTAGAAATACTGTTCGTTCTGTGTGTCGTTGAAGGCCTTGAACATCTCACGCACCCACGTCGCCTGACGGGACTGGTTACGGTCAAGCACCGTGTCGACGTAACCGCCGACACCCCAGTCGTACAGCTTTTCACCGCCGGCTCCGCAGGCAAACTCGGAAATTATCCACGGGTAATTATCAAACCACGGCATACTGTTATTGTATACGAGCGTATACATATCGGCAAACGAAGAAAGCCCGTCGCCGTTGTTCATCTCATAGTTCGTAAGTCCCAGCGCCTGAACATATTCGGGACCGGGCAGGTAGTTCAGAGCCTCGCCCCAGTTGCTGTACGGGCAGGAAACCGCGATGGGGTTCCAGATCCAGATGCAGTTGTCGACGCCCTCCTCACGGAAGATATCATACAGCCGCTCCCACGTCTCTATGAAGATATCGGGGTCGAGCAGCGTGACTATTCCGCAGTAACTGGTCCAGTCGGTATTCATCTCATTGTTGAGCCTGAAAAGCACCGGCTTGCCGTATGCCTTTATATCCCGTGCGATGCTGCGGAAATGCTCGTCATATTCGCCTCTGAGCACATCGAACATGGGGGTATATCCGTTCAGCCCCGTATTGTTCAGCGTGGTGAACTGATAGGTGAACTGCAGCACGGGTTTTCCGTTAAACCCGTTGCCGCCGGCAAGTGCGTTTGCCATCTCAAGCGGGAAGCCCGTGAGCTGATCGCCCCAGCCTATGTGAGTATAGGTCGGCAATATGTCAAGGTCGTAGTCGAACGCCTCTTCGAGCCTGGCCTGTTCGGAACTGATACGGTCGAACATCTGCTGATAGTTAGCCGCACCGTCCTCCGGCATCGAGCCGGTGAACATCCCCCAACGCACCGAATCACTGCCGGTGAGCAGCTCATAATAGGCCTTAGTTTCGTCGCTCCAGTATTCGGGCACTTTCAGCTCTATCGCGTGCTCATCGCTCCGGGGCGTGCCTGTCGGCTCAAACCGCGTAAACGACTTTATGACCTCATCAAACCGATCAAGATCCTTTTCCGTCGACTTCATGACGACGAGATAGAACTCCACATACTCATCGACTTCGCGTATTACGGCGATATCGTAAAAAGGATATTCTATACCCTCGCTGTCACGGATCTCATTGTTGTATACCATGACCTCGTAGCCGTCGAGCCAATCGGTGTAGGTTGCGGCAGCACGGGGACGGCGCAGCTTATTCGCGCTGAGAAACCCGACATCATCTATTCGTATATTGAGCCACTCGGTAAGGTAGATATTCCATCCGTTCGGATCATTGCCATATGGGTTCTGCGTCTCATGCGTCACGGTAACGACATAGTCGTCCCCATAGTATTTCGATCTCAGCGCACCGAGCTCAAAATCGGCGCTCACGCCGGTGCCCGGAAGCGTAAGGGCATATCCCTCTGCCTGCACCACGGCGCGCGTAGAATCCGCCCCTCTGAAAAGCAGCCTTGCGTCGTCGTCGGCCGCTGCCCCTTGTAGAGGATGGCGACGGACTTTTCCTGGTTGTACGAGTAGCGGATGCCGAGATCGTCCGGCCCGTCAAACCCGCCGCCGGCGTATTCATCCTTCCAGAAAACCGAAGCCTCTTCATTCGGCACAAACATTTCAGACACCTCTCCGGATCCGATCTGCGACTCTCCACCGTCGGAGACGGTTTCGCGTTCACAGGCGGCAAGCCCGCCAAGCATAAGTACGGCGATAAGAAGCACCGCCGCGGTTTTCAAAAATTTCATCATCCGTCCTCCCGGCGCATATTTCATCGGTTGCCGAATACATTGTAGCAAAAAACAATTTTGGTGTCAAGGGGAGGTCTCAATTTGTACATCCACACCGTACGCGCCGGAGAAACGCTGTATTCCATAGCACAGGAATATTCGGCCTCCGTCGCCGACCTGATACTGTTCAACGGGCTCACTCGCGTCAACCGGCTTGCAGTGGGGCAGTCGCTTGCGGTATTGCTGCCGTCGCTGCGCCATCTCGTGCAGCGGGGAGACACGCTCTCGTCGATAGCGGAAAAATACGGCACTTCGGTGCGCTCCGTGCTGCGCGCCAATCCGCAGCTGAACGGCTCGTCCACGATAATACCCGGCAGCTCGCTGATAATAGAATTCGAAGGCTGTTGCCGCTGGAGCTTCCCTGTCGGCGGCTATGCGTATCCGTTTATCGACCTGCAGCTTCTGAACCGAACGCTGCCGTACCTTACGTCGATCACGCCGTTCACCTACGGGTTCACCCCCGAAGGCGCGCTGATAAAGCCGGACGACGCCGCGATACGCGACGCGGCGGCAAAGCTCGAAGTCGACTGCTTCATGCACCTCAGCTCGCTCAATTCACAGGGGCTGTTCGACACATCGCTTTCACGCGGGCTGCTCGACGACCCGTCGGCACAAACCGTACTGATATCCGCCTGCATCGAGCAGATGCAGACGGTGGGATTTGTCGGGCTCGACGTGGACTTTGAATACCTCGGCGCCGGTTACGCCGAAAAATACGCCCATTTTCTCGGCATGGCGCGTGAAGCATGCAATTCGGCCGGATTTACGCTGATAGCCGCGCTCGCGCCCAAGACCTCGGACGGTCAGCGCGGCGAGCTTTACGAAGGACACGATTACGCGCTCATCGGCAACTCGTGTGATTTTGCGTTCCTGATGACTTATGAATGGGGATATGCCTACGGTCCGCCGATGGCGGTATCGCCCATCCCGTCGGTAAGACGGGTGCTCGACTACGCCGTCACGCGCATCCCTCCGGAAAAGCTGCTGCTCGGTATCCCAAACTACGGCTATGATTGGCCGGTGCCGTTCATCAAAGGCGAGACCGTGGGGCAGTCCGTTTCGAACCGCACCGCCACCGAGCTCGCCGTCGACAACAACGCCGAGATATTCTACGACACAAATTCACAGGCGCCCTACTTTTTCTACCGAAAAGAGGGCGCCCTGCACGAGGTGTGGTTTGAGGACGCGCGCAGCATAGCCTCAAAGCTCGATCTCGTCACCGAATACGGCTTTGCCGGCGCGCTTTATTGGAATTTTGACCGTCCGAACAGTCAGAACCTTTCGCTGCTTATTTTCAACGCTTCGGAACCAGACGTTCCTTGCCGCCCATGTAGGG
>URSI01000110.1 GCA_900550505.1 uncultured Eubacteriales bacterium | reverse complement strand
CGGTCAGGCTGCAGAGAGTGCTGGAGGTGATGCTTTATGCTTACAGGGCGTCCATATACAAACGACGGGCAGAGTTGCTTTCGGCGGAATTTTGACGGTTTGTTTCACATATAATTATGAGCTGTATCTGTCAAGTTGACGCAAAAAGTGAAATTTATCATAAGAAATTTATCATAAAAGGAGGGAACGGTAATAATGGTAGAATGGTGGTATTCACTTGAAACGATCAGCCAGGTATTTGCGTGCGTTGCTATTCCTTTCACTCTTTTGCTGCTCATCCAGACGGTTATGCTGTTTTTCGGATGGGGAGACAGCGGAGCGGACGGGGTCGATGTTCCCGGCGGCGATGACTTGGGACATGTCGGTTCAGATGACGGTGATATTTTCATGTCGGACGGCCTGCATCTTGTTTCATGGCGTTCAATAGTGGCGTTTCTGTGCATCTTCGGATGGTTGGGACTGACGCTTTCGGCCAACGGAGCGGAGGCATGGCTGTCGGTGACGGTGGCGATTGCGGGCGGTTTCCTTGCGATGCTCGGTGTTGCGCTGCTGATAAAGGCGCTGTCGAAGCTTCAAAGCGACGGAACGTTGAATCTGAAGTATGCGCTTGGAGTAGGCGGAAGTGTCTATATAACCGTGCCGCCTCAAAGGGGCGGTCGGGGAAAGGTGAACCTTATTGTGCAAGGAAAGCTTGAGGAGCTTGATGCGGTGACCGATGATGAGCTGCCGCTTCCTTTCGGCACGGAGGTAGTGGTAATAGGGATCTCGGGCGGTAATACTCTTGTTGTCCGCAGAAAGTGACCGATGACATTTGGATTGTATTCAAGGAAAAGCGAATGATGTTTCAACGTGTCAATTCGGATGCATCGGGCAATAACAGAAAGCTGTATGTCGTCCCGACTGCTTGCATCACAACGGTTTATGGTCCGTGATCGTCACGGACTTAATAAAAAAACAATAGGAGAAGGGGAGAATCACTTATGGATTATGTTCTTATCACGGCAATAGTTGCGGTAGTCATCGTTTTCTCGTTGGTAATGATGTTTTTGTCACGCTACAGAAAATGTCCTTCCGACAAAGTCCTGGTTATTTACGGTAAGGTCGGGAAAAATTCAGACGGTTCGACGAGGAGCGCAAAGTGTATCCACGGCGGTGCCGCGTTTATCTGGCCGATCTTTCAGTCGTATCAGTATCTTGACCTGACGCCGATATCCATCCAGGTCGATCTTACCAATGCGCTTTCGCGGCAGAACATACGCATCGACGTTCCGTCACGCTTTACTGTCGGTATATCGACTGAACAGGGTATAATGCAGAATGCCGCTGAACGTCTTCTGGGTCTTCAGCTGAGCGAGATACAGGAGCTCTCAAAGGATATCATATTCGGTCAGCTTCGTCTTATTATCGCCACTATGGATATAGAGGAGATAAACACAGACAGAGACAAGTTCCTCGAACAGGTCAGCCGCAATGTCGAAGTTGAGCTCAAAAAGATAGGTCTCAGGCTTATCAACGTCAACGTGACGGATATAACGGATGAATCCGGATATATTGCCGCTCTCGGTAAGGAAGCGGCTGCCAAAGCCATCAACGACGCTCGCAGAAGTGTTGCTGAGCAGGAACGTGAAGGCGCTATCGGTGAAGCCAATGCGAAAATGGAGCAGCGTATAAAGGTTTCTGAAGCCGACTCCGTCGCTATCCAAGGTGAAAACCGGGCAAAGATGGACATTGAGATGTCAAACGCACACCTGCGCGAAAAAAGTGCTGAGGCTCAGAGAATAGCCACTGCGGCGGAAAAGATACAGGCTGCCAAGGCGTTGGAAGAATCGTATGCTGCCGAGCAGGACGCAGAGGCGGCAAGATTTGCGCTTGAAAAGGCAACGCTTGAAGCTAATGTTATCGTACAGGCTGAGATCAAAAAACGTGAGATAGAACTTCAGGCAGAAGCTGCCGCAGAGGAGATCCGCCGCAAGGCAAAAGGCGAAGCGGACGCGATATATGCAAAGATGGAAGCCGAGGCACGCGGTGCCGAGACCATCCTCAAGAAGCAGGCGGCGGGCTTTGCCGAGGTCGTCAGCGCTGCGGGCGGAGACGCCAATGCCGCGCTCAAGCTGCTCATCGCCGATAAACTGGAAGACCTGATGCGTATACAGGTCGATGCGATAAAGAATATAAAGATAGACAAGGTAACCGTTTGGGACAGCGGGGCCGGTGCGGACGGGAAGACGTCTACGTCAGGATTTCTTTCGGGACTGATGAGATCCGTCCCACCGCTTGAAGAGGTGTTTGCGCTTGCCGGGATGCAGCTTCCCGAGCTTTTGGGCAAAAAAGTGAGCGAGGCTGATGCGTCGGATGGCGGCGTGAGCACCGAAGATTCGGATGAAACGGACGGCAAGTAAGATCTGATACCATAATCTTCTCCGGCTGATGGCGTACGGGGATAATAACATTAGGAGAAAAGCAATGGCAAAACTTGAACGGATAGTCAGCGGGGATTTTGATCAGATTCTAAGCAAAATCGAGGCGGGCATACTGAGCGGCAGTATGTCCGCCTCATTGGAGGACTCCAGCGACTTCTCTTTTAACGGTGCGCGTTGCAGCGTTCGTGTTTTTGAGCGTTACAGCTGGACCGGAAGCAACCGAGTCAGTCTTTGCGTGACATTGTTTCAAAGCGGTGAAAGTGATATCATGATATCGGCTATAACGTCAGGCGGCAGCCAGGCAATGTTTTTTAAGATCAATACCTGGGGCGAAGAGGCATTTCTCGATAAACTGACGGAATTGATTTAATGATCTCACATCGTCTCGGAACATACATGACGGCAAAAAATAAAAACCGGTGTTGAATCACGATTGTGAATATGGTATAATGTATTTGACAAGTGGAAATTTTGGGTAAGTGTCTTATTGCCGCTACGCTGAGGGGTAATTGATACACTATAGCCGGTGTAGTGGCAGGCGGTGTAATAACCTTACCCATTTAGGACAGCCAACGGATCGTTTTATATGATCTGTCTGGATGCTTGTATGTATTATTATAGGGAAGGGAAAAAAATGCTACCACACTCTGCATCCGTTGATGAGGTAAGGACCTCACTTAAAACCGATATCACCCGCGGGCTTACGGCTTCCGAGGTCAGTGAACGGCTTGAAAAATTCGGTAACAATGTGTTAAAGGGCAAGAAAAAGGATTCGCTGCTGAAAAAGTTCCTGCTTCAGTTCAAGGACGCCATGATAATAATACTTATTGCGGCGGCAGCTGTGTCCTTCGGCGTTGCTGTTTATAACAACGACACCGGTGAGTTCATAGAACCGGCATTGATTCTGCTGATCGTCGTCATTAATGCTGTCATCGGCGTCGTTCAGGAGTCAAAGGCCGAACGCGCGCTTGAGGCGCTCAAGCAGATGTCCGCACCGCATGCCCGTGTCATACGCGATGGTACTGAGCAGTTGGTCGACGCATCAGGCCTTGTGCCCGGCGATATCATAAAGCTGGAAGCCGGTGATTTCGTACCTGCCGACTCGCGACTGATAAGCTCCAGTAACCTCAAGTGCGAGGAAAGTGCCCTTACCGGTGAATCGGTACCTGCCGAAAAGAGCGCATTGGCTGAGGTTGCGGAAAATGCGCCGCTTGGGGACAGAGCAAATATGGTTTATTCCGGTTGTTCCGTTTCATACGGCACTGCACTTGCCGTGGTTACCGCCACAGGTATGTCAACTGAAATGGGCAAGATCGCAGAACTGTTGAACACGGCGGAGGAGACTCAGACTCCTTTGCAGGAAAAGCTTTCTAAACTGGGAAAATACCTTGGAATTATAGCGCTTGCTGCGTGTGCGGTTATTTTCGTCTTAGGCCTTCTCAACGATATAGATGTCATGGAGATATTCATGACTTCCGTTTCTCTTGCCGTTTCCGCTATACCGGAGGGGCTGCCTGCTATCATTACCATCGTACTATCCATAGGCGTGCAGCGTATGGTTCGTCGAAACGCGATCATACGCAGTCTGCCGGCGGTCGAGACACTCGGCAGCGCGAGCGTTATATGCTCGGATAAGACGGGTACTCTGACTCAAAACCGCATGACGCTTGTTGAGGCTTTTGCCGACGGTGAAGCATCTGCTGAAAAGATCGGAGACGGCAACAGCGAGAAAATACGCAAACTGCTGGGGATGGGAACGCTTTGTTGTGACGGAAGTATCGTGCCTCAGCCTGACGGGACTTTTAAGCATATCGGTGACCCTACCGAGACCAGTATCGTGCTTGCCGCACATATGAACGGTATGGAGAAGTCGGAGCTTAACGCCAGGTATCCTCGGATGGCTGAGATACCGTTTGATTCCGATCGTAAGCTGATGACTACCGTCAATAATGTGGACGGAAAGCTCACCGTAATAGTCAAAGGTGCTTTTGACGTGCTCGCCGGGCGCTGTGTGGCGGGTAATACCGCGTTGGCGGCGGAAATGGTGAACGATATGAGCTCGCGGGCATTGCGTGTGATAGCGGTCGCATATAAGCATATTGATGAATTGCCTTCTGATATTACACCGGATACAATGGAAACGGGTCTCACTTTCTTTGGGGTAGTCGGCATGATAGATCCGCCGAGAAAAGAGGCTGCAGAGGCGGTTCAGATATGTACCCGCGCCGGCATACGTCCGGTCATGATAACCGGAGATCACGTTGTTACCG
>URSI01000109.1 GCA_900550505.1 uncultured Eubacteriales bacterium | reverse complement strand
CCACACTAACTTCCACCCAAATTTCCACTGTGGAACTTACTTTGGGAATTCACTATTGACGGAATAATGCGCAAAAAGTCGGTGTTTCTCTTGACTTTTATTGAGCAATGTGATATCATCAAATGTAATACAGTCCGATGTGGGACGGATTAGGGAGACGGTATTGGGCAAGGTCATTTTTGTAACATCGTTCAAGGGCGGCGCCGGCAAGACTACCGTCAGTGCCAATGTCGCCTCCGCTTTGGCCGCGCTCGGTTACTGTGTGGTTGCGGTCGACGGCGATTATGATATGCGTTGCCTTGATCTTGTGCTCGGGCTTGAAAGCCGGGTGCTTTACGATTCATCTGACGTTGTAAGCGGAAGGTGCGGATTGAGCGATGCGCTTGCGACGGTGCCGGGTGACGACAGCCTGTCCTTTCTTGCTGCACCTATGTCTTTGAGTTCGTACGACGTTTCAAAGGGCATAGGAGAGCTGCTCGACGAACTCAGGGTCAGATTTGACTATGTCATCGTCGATTCATCTGCGAAGATGACTCCGGTTTATAGGGAGTTTGCGGCCAATTCCGATGAGCAGATAGTCGTATCGCTGCACCAGTCGAGCGGTATACGTGCCGCAGAGAGTACCGCGGTTTCACTTGCCGGCATATGCCGAGGCGAGACCCGCTTGGTGATAAACCAGTTTCGTTTCGGCGCAGCGCAGCGAGGAGCGCTTCCGCGCATTTCGGATATTATTTCCAGGACGAGCGTGCGGTTGCTTGGGGTCGTTCCGTACGATCCGAAATTACCGTTGGAGCAGGAATCAGGAATGCTGGCATGCCGGAGAAACGGCAGAAAGCAGACAGCATACGAAATTGCAATGATGAATATATCGCGCAGGCTTGCCGGTCAGAATGTTCCGTTGCTTGACGGGCTCTACAGCAGGGGACGCAAGGAACGGGATCTTTACTGACCGTCCGTGCCTTGAGTGCTCGGTAGTAACGGCGGGGTGCTATCACCTGAGATTTTGGTTTACAAATGACACATACACAGATTAGGACAGGAGAACGAACCGATGGACATAGCATTGATTGCCAGCGATAAGAAAAAAGAACTCATGACGGAGTTCTGTATCGCCTATTGCGGTATACTCAGCCGACATCATCTTTGCGCCACCTCACGTACCGGCAAGTACATTTCGGAAGCAACCGGACTTGAGATCCAGCGGTTGCTGTCCGGAGATAACGGGGGAAAGCAGCAGATAGCCTCGCGCATTGCGTACAATGAGGTCGATATTTTGCTGTATTTTCGCGACAGTTCGTCGGTCTCCGAGTATCTTGACCCCGATGAACAGGATATGAATTTGCTGCGCCTGTGTGATCTGCACAATGTGCCGGTCGCTACCAATATCGCCACGGCTGAGGCACTGATACTTGCTCTCGACCGCGGAGACCTTGCGTGGCGTGATAATATGAAATAAAGGGATTGAAAATCTACCTATGGGAACACAGATAAAAAAGCAATACGGTACCATAGATATCCTTCCTTCGGACGTATTGTTGTGGCAATATATTGAGGAAAAGCTTCGCAGCACGGCAAGGCGGTACGGATTTGAAGAGATCCGTTTTCCCACCTTTGAAGCCACGGAGCTTTTTTGCCGCGGTGTAGGCGGCACGACGGATATCGTGCAGAAGGAAATGTATACTTTCGATGACAGGGAAAAGCGCAGCCTTTCGCTTCGTCCGGAGGGGACGGCATGTGTGGTACGCAGCATCGTGGAAAACGGTCTGGTATACGGACCGATGCCGCTCAAGCTGTATTATATTGCCAACTTTTTCAGGCATGAGAAACCGCAAAAGGGACGCAGCAGGGAGTTCTTTCAGTTTGGCACCGAGCTTTACGGTTCCGACGGACCTATAGCGGATGCAACGGTTATAATGCTGGCTGCTTCGGTCTTCCGTGAACTGGGGATAACCGGCGCACGGCTTCATGTCAACAGTATAGGATGCGATAACTGCCGCGATGGATATTCACAGGCGCTGAAGACATATTTTGAAGAAAGATATGAAAAGCTGTGCCCGACCTGTCAGTCAAGACTTGCGACCAATCCGCGCAGGATACTTGATTGCAAGGATCCCGGTTGCCGGGCCGTCGCAGAGGATGCGCCGCGTACCGTTGACTATCTTTGTGACGAATGCTCGGAGCATTTCAGCAAGCTTTGTGCCTTGCTTGACGGAGCGGGGATAGAATACATTGTCGATGTCAGGATAGTGCGCGGCTTGGATTATTATACAAAAACTGTTTTTGAGTTTATCGACGAGACTATAGGCGCGCAGAGCACGGTGTGCGGCGGCGGCCGGTACAACAGGCTTGTGTCTATGCTGGGCGGTCCGGAGCTTCCGGCGGTAGGTTTCGGTATGGGACTCACGAGGCTGATCGAATCGATGCGCAATGCCGGAACTGTTCCGGAACTTGAACAGTGCCCGGAGCTTTATATAGCTCCGCTGGGTGAAAATGCGGCAGTTCGCGCGGCGTTGCTGACAGAGCAGCTCAGGCGGATGGGACTCAGGGCGGAGTGCGATATGTGTGCACGCTCAATGAAGTCGCAGATGAAGTACGCGGATAAACTCGGGGCTGAATTTACGGTGGCGATAGGCGATAACGAGCTTGAAATAGGGGTCGCGGATCTTCGCGATATGGGCAACGGTTCAACCGTTTCATGCGAGCTTACCGCACAGTCGCTGTTTGACGCAATCAGACACTGTACCGACAACAAATAAGCGAAAGGCTTGTGAAAAAATGAGATCAGTCAAAAGGACGGATTATTGCGGCACGCTTACCGCGGCTGATATTGGCAGAGAGGTTTGTGTTAAGGGCTGGGCGCAGAAGCAGAGAGACCTCGGCTCGCTCATATTTATTGACCTGCGTGACCGGACGGGAATAGTGCAGCTTGCATTTGGCGATGAGACATCACGCGAGGTTTTTGAAAAAGCCTCTGCCGTCAGATCGGAGTTTGTGCTGTCCGCAGTGGGTATCGTTCGTGAGCGCAGCAGCAAAAACCTGCTTATCCCCACGGGTGAGGTGGAGATATCGGTAACCGGGCTTGATATACTTGCCGTTTCACAAACGCCTCCGTTTGACATAGCGGATAATTGCAATGCAGGCGAGGATCTGAGACTGAGGTATCGTTATCTTGATCTCAGGCGCCCGGCGCTTATGAAGAACCTGCTGTTCAGGAATAAGCTGTCGAAGATAACAAGAGATTTCTTTTATGAAAACGGGTTTGTGGAGATAGAGACACCGATATTGGTAAAATCCACTCCGGAGGGCGCACGCGACTATCTTGTGCCGAGCAGGGTCCACAAAGGCAGTTTTTACGCGCTGCCTCAGTCGCCGCAGCTTTACAAGCAGCTTTCGATGGTCGCGGGATTTGACCGTTATTATCAGCTTGCCCGCTGTTTCCGCGATGAGGACCTGAGAGCCGATCGTCAGCCCGAATTCACGCAGATAGACGTGGAAATGTCGTTTGTCGATGTTGAGGATGTGCTCGACGTGGGTGAACGCTATGTGACGCACGTCTTTTCGGAAATGCTCGGGATCGATATCGAGCTTCCGATACAGCGGCTGACGTATCGTGAGTGTATGGAGCGTTTCGGTACGGACAAGCCTGACCTTCGCTACGGGATGGAGCTTGTCAATATAAGTGATCTTGCCGTGACAGGGGAATTCGGTGCGTTTAACGCCGCCGTCGCAGCGGGCGGTTCGGTCAGAGCAATAAATGTCAAGGGCGGCGCGGATAAGCTGACCCGCAAGGAACTTGACAGGCTTGCGGAATATGCAAAGGGAATCGGAGCCGGAGGGCTTGCTTGGGCGAGAGCCACACAGCAGGGCGTCACCTGCCCGTTTGCAAAGTATTTCACGCAGGAAAACTTTGACGCGATCTGCAAGCGAACGGAACTTTGTGAGGGTGACGTGCTTCTTGTCATAGCGGATGGGGATGATAAGGCTGTTATGACGAGACTCGGGGCTATAAGAGTCGAGGTTGCGAACCGTATAGGCGTGGAAAAGAGCGGGTATCGTTTACTTTGGGTGTTGGAAATGCCGTTCTTTGAGTACGATTCTCAGCTGGGCGAGTATGTTGCGATGCACCATCCGTTTACTGCACCGCTTGACGAATGTGTAGACATATTGGATACCGACAAGGCAAATGTCCGAGCGAAGGCGTACGATCTCGTGCTGAACGGGATAGAACTTGCAAGCGGTTCGATACGTATCACGGATCCGGTGCTTCAGAGCAGGATATTCACGTTGCTGGGATTGTCGGAGGAAGAGGCGCAACGTAAATTCGGATATCTGCTTGACGCCTTCCGTTACGGGGCTCCGCCACACGGAGGTATGGCGCTCGGGTTGGACAGGCTTGCAATGCAGTTGTTGGGCGTGGATTCGCTCAGGGACGTCGTCGCGTATCCCAAAATACAAAACGCCTCCGAGCTCATGACGTCGTGTCCGTCGGATGTTCCTCAGGATGTACTTGACGATCTTGGAATATGCGTGAAAGAGGATAGAAAAACACAGTAATTTTCACGTGATTTCACACTGTATACGCAGAAAATACGCACTTTTAAGTTATCATACACAATGAACAGTTAACGGAAAGAGGTCTACCGCCTATGGTCGAAATCAACGGGCTCGTAAAGAATTACGGCAGTATAGAG
>URSI01000108.1 GCA_900550505.1 uncultured Eubacteriales bacterium | reverse complement strand
CAATGTCCTTGACAAGCGTATGGAAAGTCGTTATAATGCAGATACTAACTTCAAAAAGGAGATAAAAAAATGCGTAAAACACTTTCCGTGCTTGTTGCCGCGGTCGTCGCGCTGACTTTCTTCGCCACCACCGCTTTTGCAGCAACCACAGCTTCGCTTGGCGCTAATACGACTGACGGTGTCATCGTGCAGGCTAGCAGCGATCTTGCCAAGCTTTTTGACGGTGAGAAGTGGGATACTCTCGGCGCCTGGGGCGGAGATGCCAACTTTACCAATGTTGTCGGTTTCGTGAACGGCAATGCTACTCAGAATTATGAAACTGATAATGCGGACGATGATTCCGTGCTTTCGCTTATCATCGATCTGGGCGAGGTCAAGTATCTTGATTCGTTCACCATCTACTTCTATCAGGACTATAATGTCATGATAGGCACCGGTCCTGCCATGCCGATAACCGTTTCCGCTTCCGCGACTACGGAATCTGATTTTGTTAAGATCAAGGATTTCACTTTTGAGTCCGACGATTATGTGATGGAGGGCGGTGCGAGCAACGCTTCTACTTCCACGAAAGGCGTTGTCCCGGCGACCTTTGAGTTCGACAGCACTCTTACGACCCGTTACCTCAGACTTGAGATGCCCTTCATGTGGAACAAGGGCGTGAGCAGCGATTCTTCTGCAAACAACACCGATAACAAGAACCACTGGGAATTCATTTCGATGACCGAGATCGAGTTTACCGAAGGTGAGCCCGTCACCGATGAGAGCACCGGCGGCGAAGAGACTCCGGATACCGGCGACGAAGTCGTTGTTTTCGCTGTTCTCGGTCTGTTTGCTCTTGCTGCTACCGTTGTAGTGGTCAAGAAAGCCAGATAAGCTTTAGACATTAACAATTGACAACAGAGGCGTCGTGCGGCGCCTCTGTTTTTATTTTACCGTGAGTTTTTGTTTCGGTCGGAGCGAATTGAAATTATGTGTTATACGGAATAGAGTGCGAAAACCAGTGAATGAGTGGTATAGATATGGACGACGATACAGGAAATTTTATTGCATCCGGAAGTGTTTTTTTAGAGCCCGTTGCTTATTTGGAAAGCGATTTCAAAAGCAAATTCGGACTGCCGCGCCAGAGCGCGCTGTCGCGGGTAGAGGCAAGGATTGTTCTTTGTTCCGAATACAGGTACGAAGGTATTTTGCGTGGTATAGAGCAGTTTTCGCATTTATGGCTCATATGGGGGTTTGACAATGGCACTAAAGACTGGAGCCCGACAGTAAGACCTCCGCGGCTGGGCGGAAACAGGCGTGTAGGCGTCTTTGCAACACGTTCTCCGTTCAGACCTAATCCAATTGGACTTTCAAGTGTCAGATTGCTCAGAGTGGAAGGGTATACACTGTACGTGCGCGGCGTGGATATGCGTGACGGAACTTCAATATATGATATAAAGCCGTATTTGCGTTATACTGACAGTATTGCAGACGCATCCGACGGTTTTGCGGGATCGGGATTGTGCCATAGACTGACGGTTTGCGATCCTTTAGGACTGCTTGAAATCATACCTGAGCAAAAGAGAAGTGTGCTTGTATATTCTCTCGAATCTGATCCGCGTCCTGCATATATTGAAGACCCCGGACGTGTTTTCGGTGTTGAGTTTTCTGAATACAATATACGTTTTACGGTCGACGACGGCGTGCTTGTAATAAAGGAAGTTGTTTCGTCAAAATGACAAATTTTTTGGCATATGATGAAAAGTAGTTGACAAATTACTGAAAACTGAATACAATAACAGTATCTTGCGGGGGTAGTATTGTAATGATCAGTATATAAACCCTGCTATTAAAGTGCGTTAAATCATCAGAGGAAAGGATTTTGGCAATGAAGAGGTTTTTGGTAGCTTTGGTGGCTTTTATGCTTTTGATCACTATGCTCACCGCCTGTGACGGCGACGGCGAAGAGAGCGAGAACGTGATAGCGACGGGCTCTTCTGATGTTTCCGGCAATTCGGATCTGTGGGAGTCGGGTATCACGGGGCTGGATTTTGAGGGCAGAGAGTTCATTATACTTTCGTCGTACACTCACGGCATAGACCCGTCGTCCAATACGTTTTTCGGCGGCAACGGTGAGTATGAGGAAAACGTCGTGAATGACGCCGCGCTCCTGCGCAACAGCGTGGTCGAAGATAAGCTCGGGATAAAAATAGTTGAACGCATACATGAGGACACAAACGCCGGCGGTACGGGTTCGCTGCAAACGTATGTGGATAATTCCGTAAACACCGCTATTGTTGATTATCACATGATACAGGGCTCGCTTTACAACTGCGGCAATTTTGTGAAAAACGGTCTCGTTGAGGACATGACGACAATGAAGTACATAGACTTCAGCAAGCCGTGGTGGAGCCAGACGTTTATAGATGACACGGGGTACGGCTCAAGCGTTTATTACGCTGTGGGCGACATCAGCTACGGGCATATCAATTGCATATATTTTGTAATATTCAATAAGGATCTGCAGGCGGAATACGAGCTTGATGATTTCTATGAGCTGGTGCGGCAGGAGCAGTGGACATATGACGTGATGTTTGAGAATTCAAAGAAGGTGCTCGACGATCTCACTGCGAACGGCACATATGAGTTCGGTGACCTCGTCGGCTCGTGCGGTCAGAGTTCGGTCATGCACGCTGCCTACTATGCCTCAAACGGGCGTATAACCTCAAAGGACGGCGAAGGAAAGCCTACGCTTACCTTTGATACTGCCGACAGTATCATAAAAGTTGAAAAGCTCGCTAACTTTTTCATGGAACCAAGCAATTACCTTGTCCTCAGTGATGCTGAAAGCATCGAGAGCATCTCACAGAGCCACACGTTGTTTTTCTGCTACCATACAGGCGGCATCAAGGGGATAGGGGAAGTCCAGTCGGATATAGGCTTTCTGCCACACCCGAAGTTCGATGAAGATCAGGACGATTACTATGCGCTCATAAGCCCGTGGGGCGGCCAGGCGGTGTGCGTGCCGTTCGCCTACGGGGATGAGGATCTGGACTATATCTCCGCCGTGATGGAGGAGATGGCGGTGCAGGGCAAGAATTATCTTACGAGTGCGTTTGCGGAGACGATGTGTATGTATCAGAAGTCCCGCGACGAAGAGAGCATAGAGATGCTCAGGATAATCTTCGACCGTGCCGGCTGTGACCTCGGCCTCATATACAGGTTCGGCGGATATCAGGCGGATCTGCAGCTTTTTGTAGAGAACCAGAGCCAGGCGATAGCGTCTACCATAGACTCGCACAGGGAGTCTGCAATAAAGCAGATACAGGAGTACATCGATACGATAGAGGCTCTGGGAAGATAAATCAGAAAATAAATTACAGGCAAGAAAACGTGCGGCTGACAATTCGTCTACCGCACGTTTCTCACGTCTTTACACAAAAATTCAAACAAAGAGTGCCTGCGCATATCCTGCCGCTATCCCAAGTGCGGCGGAGAGCACTATAACTATTATCGGGTGGACTTTCTTGATAAGCATCAATCCGGAGACGGCAAATATGGCGAACGAAACGACAAGGGGTATTATATCAGTCGACATGAGTTTGAAACCGTCAGGAAAAAATACCGTAAGCGCAATGGAAACGACAGTCGCGCCTATAAGACCTACAACGGCGGGTTTCAGCCCTGTCATGACACCGCTCACGATGCGGCTGGATTTGAATTTCTGGTAGAATCTTGCCACGATAAGGATCACAATGAACGACGGCATTACAACACCGAGCGTGGCGCAAACGGCGCCGAATACGCCGCCCGTTTCCATCCCGACATATGTGGCGATGTTTATTGCAAAGGGACCGGGCGTGCTTTCGCTGACGGCGACAAAATCGACGAGCTCCTCCATCGTAAGCCAGCCCTTGGCACTTACCGACTCCTGGATCAGCGGCAGCATGGCGTAGCCGCCGCCGAAGGTAAAGGCACCTATTTTGAAAAACGTCCAGAAAAGTTCCAGAAATATCATTTTTGCCTCCCGGTAACAGCGAGCGACCACACGAGCCCGAAGATTGCACAGCCGATGAGCACGGGCAGTACGCTTATTTCAAACAGCGCTACTGCCACGAATGAGGCAGCTATCACGATATATGAAGCAAGTCCCTTTGGACATTGGCGATACATTGAAATAAGCGCCTTGACTATAAGCGCGAGCACTCCGGCCCGTATACCGTTAAAAGCATACTGCACGGCAGTGAGTGATTTGAAACGCGCTATAACGAATGAAAGCAGAGATATGACGATGAACGAGGGGAGCACAACACCGAGCGTGGCAAAAAAGGAGCCGAGAACACCGCAAACACGGTATCCGATAAACGTTGCGGAGTTTATCGCGATAGGCCCCGGCGTGGATTCGGCAATTGCGATTATATTCAATATGTCTTCGTCGCTGACCCAACCACGGGCGGTGACGACTTCTTTTTGTATCAGCGGTATCATGGCGTACCCGCCCCCGAAAGTAAAAGCACCTATCTTAAAGAATACGCCGAACAGTTTCAGCGCTTTTGAGAGCGTTTCCTTCTTTTCCATTTGCTCCTCCTGACTTTGTGATCACTGACAGTATACAACAATCAGACGCTTTTGTCAATGAAAACCCGGACGCTTTGATGTTGCGTCCGGGTCATATTCAGTGACGGAAGTCCGGTGTCATGCCACAAACAGCTCGCCGTCCCG
>URSI01000107.1 GCA_900550505.1 uncultured Eubacteriales bacterium | reverse complement strand
AAATCAAACCGCGTGAAAAGGTTTGCATCGTCGGTCCGAACGGCGCGGGCAAAACCACGCTGTCCAAGCTGCTTTTAGGACTGTACAGCGACTACGAGGGCGAGCTTTTCTACAGCGGCAAGGATGGTCGAACGCTTGACAAGCGTTCGGTCTATGGGCTGTTCACGGTCGCGATGCAGGCTTACTGCAAATACCCGTTTAGCGTAAGGGATAATATAACGCTCAGCGACCCGTCGAATATCGACGAAAACGAGCTGAGCGAGGCAATAACCAAGGTGGACGCCGAGGGCTTTATCTCTGCGCTCAGGGACGGCTGTGAAACGATGCTGAACAAGGTGTTCGCCGAGGACGGAACCGAGCTGTCCGAGGGACAGTGGCACAGACTCGCTTTGGCACGTGCGCTGTACAGAAAACGTGAGGTGCTGATGTTCGACGAACCCTCCAATTCTATGGATCCGCTTGCCGAAAAGCATTTTATGGATACCCTGCTCGAGCAATATGACGAGCATACCGTTATCATCATATCGCACCGTTTGTCCTGCTGTGTAAACGTTGACAAAATCATTGTTATGGATAAGGGGCGCATTGTGGACATTGGCTCGCATACAGAGCTGATGCAGCGCGACGGCTTGTACAAAACTATGTTTGTCACACAGGCGTCCGAATATGAGGAGGGACACATATGAAGTGGAGCACATTCAAAAAAAATTTTGCAGCCATTTGCAGGCTGCAATGGAAATACAACAAAAGTCTGGCGGTTTACTTTGTGCTGTTGCAGATCACCGGTAAATTGAAGCTCTATGCCGGTATCTACTGCGCGGGCGCGGTGCTGGACGCTGTGACCTATCGTTCGGAGGGCAGCTTCAAACGCATATTGCTGATGGTTGCGCTCATCGTAGGCTCTGAGCTGTTGAACGAGGGGCTGCAGTTTTACTCCAATTTCCGAAGGACCCTAACGCAATATGACGCGGACGAAAGCCTGCGTATTGAGCGTCTGCGTAAAATATCCCGTATAAAGATGGACTATTTTGAAACAAACGCGCTCTATCGCTCCAATGCCAATATCAGTCAATTCAACGCAGGAACCATATATTCATTTTTCATAAGCTGCATCATGTTTCTCTCCGGTATCTTGAGTATTGTGATTGCGGCGGTGGCGCTGGTCACCATATCGCCGTGGGTCGGACTGCTCTTTTTCCTGACGTATGTTCCCGTATGTCTCTGGGAAACGAAAAAAGGTGTGTCAACAATAAAATTCGCAGAATCGCGGATAAATATGGAGACTAAATTAAATTCGCTCTTTGCATTTATCGCCGGTCGTACCGCCATACAGGAGTTAAAGCTCTTTCAGTCGTTTGAGCGGCTTATACAGCAGCGCAAGAAGCTTTTCGGCAAAATGCAGGACGAGTCCGTGCGTTTTAACCTGAAGATGACCAATCGCAGCACCCTGCTCAAGCTCGTGCCGACGCTGCTGTACTACGGCATATATTTCGCGCTTGGGTTAGGCGTATGGGCAGCCAAAATGACGATAGGAAATTTCTGGGTCGCGATAGAGCTGGTCGGCAACCTCAATACCGAATTGCAGAATACGAGCAGCCACATAAGCTCCATTGCTTCAGACTTCAAGAGAGCAAACGACTTTATGGAATTTTTTGAGTATGAGGAGGAAAAAAGCGACGGAAAGCCTCTGGACGAATCCGCCGATATTGTGTTCCGCAACCTCACCTATTCATATCCGGAGAGCGGACGAAACGCGCTGAACGGGCTTAGCGTGACGATCAGGAACGGTGAGCGAACCGCAATTGTCGGGCACAACGGCGCGGGCAAAACCACGCTGTCCAAGCTGCTTTTGGGACTGTACAACGATTATGAGGGGGATATTCTGTTTGGTCAGACCGAAGCGCGGGAGATTGCCAACCGAGACAGATATGCCGCCTTTTCCGTGGCGTTTCAGGACTACTGCAAATATCCGTTCGGGATGCGCGAAAATATTTCGATGAGCGACAAGGTGGACGGTGAAAGGTACAAGTATGCGCTCGCATGCTCGGGCTGCGACGCTATCGCCGATACGCTCCCGCAGGGAGACCAAACGCCGCTGAACAAGGAATACGACGCCGACGGTACCGATTTATCGGAGGGACAGTGGCACAGTGTGGTGCTGGCACGTACCTTTTACCGCCAAACGCCGTTTTTGCTCTTTGACGAGCCGACGGCTTCGCTTGACCCGATGGTTGAGTACCGCTTTATCCGCGATATACTGGATCGCTCCGAAGGTAAAACAGTCATCTATATCACACACAGATTGGCTTGTATGCACCGCTTTGACAATATCATCGTACTCGAGGACGGTGTCGTTGCCGAGCAGGGTACGCACCGCGAGCTGATTGAAAAACAGGGGATCTACTTCAAAATGTGGTCTGCTCAGGCCGAAAAATACGGAGTTGAATTCGTCGGGTAATGGTTGCAGTGCGCATCGCCGCACAATATCATAGGCTATTGCCGTAAGTTCTGACTTTTAGTGTGATGAAAATTGCATTTTCTGTAAGCGACCAAAGGACACCGTATTCATGGCGTCCTTTTAATATTGTTATAGAAGTTTGTGGTGTATATTTGTGTGAGGATCGGTGTAACAATATTTCACTTGATTTTTGGTGCTTTGCGGTATATAATAATCGGGTATAGTTGTGTGTCTGACGTGTATTTGCTGCGGAGGCATCGCTGAATGAGCTTTGTACATCTTCATTTGAATACGGAATATTCATTGCTTTACGGCGAATGTCGTGTAAGCGACGTTGTGACCCGCGCGGCAGAACGTGGTTTCCGCGCACTTGCGATTACGGACAGAAATGCGTTGTTCGGCGCTGTGGGTTTTTCATTGGCTTGTCGTAACGCAGGCGTAAAGCCTATTATAGGCTGCGAATGTTTTTTAGAGCCCAAGGGGATAGGCAGCGATTCTCTCAGACGGCTCACACCTGATGATTGCTCGGTTTTGGTCCTCATTGTGACAAACGCGGCCGGGTACCGTAACCTGTCAGCGTTGCTTTCCCTTGCACATCTGCGAGGTGCCGGTGTGCCTTGTGTAGACGTTGATATGCTCGCTTCACATTCGGAGGGGCTTATTGCGCTTTCCGGCGGGCCGTCCGGCGAGATCCATCGTTGCGTGAAAATGAATGATCTTTCTGCGGCGCATAAGTTTGCCTCGGATATGAAACGTATATTCGGTGGACGCTTCTATATAGAGCTGCAGCGTCACGGAGAGGTTGATGGCAGGAGTGAAGAATCGGTCATCATATCTCTTGCACATGGTTTGGACATTGATATCGTTGCGACGAACGGAGTGCTCTACACTGACAAAAGCGGAGCGCGCACTCAGCGGATGCTTGATTCAATCGCCAAAAACACACAGCTTTCATATGGTGACGGCGATGACAGCCGATATCTCAAAACAGACGAAGAAATGGAGAGCCTTTTTGCCGATCTTCCGGAGGCGATAATCAACACGGAGGTCATTTCCGACTCTGTGGATTTTGATTTTGAGTTTGGTGTTTTACACTTGCCTTCGTTTCAGGTACCGGAGGAAAGCGGTTGCAGCAGCGGTCCGGAATACCTCAGGATGAGATACGAAAAGGGCTTTGCGGAACGTTTCGGCGAATCAGATCAAGAAACTCTGGCCGTTTACCGCGAAAGAGGCGACAGGGAACTTGAAATAATCAATGAGGTCGGGTTTGCCAACTATTATTTGATCGTTGACGATTTTGTCGCATATGCGAAGCGCAGAGGGATTCCCGTAGGTCCCGGAAGAGGCAGCGGTGTAGGGAGCCTTGTTGCATTCTGTCTCGGCATCACCGATGTTGATCCGATAAAAAATGCACTTCTTTTTGAGAGATTTCTAAATCCCGAACGTGTCTCAATGCCCGATTTCGACATTGACTTTTGTTATGACCGGCGCGGCGAAGTAATAGATTACGTTTCAAACAAGTACGGTCGTGACAGAGTCGCGCAGATAGTGACATTCGGTACACTTGCACCGCGTGCGGCGGTGCGTGATGCTGCGCGTATTTTGGGACTCAGCAGAGAAGACACGGATCGGATAGCGCGTCTTACCGGCCATCCTGCGACTCTCTTTGGCGAAGGAATGCCGGACAAGCTGCGTGAGGCCATAAAGGATGATCCGCAGGTCGCTTCTGTGGTTGAGACGGCGATGCTGCTTGAGGGAAGGCCCAGGCATTGTTCCACTCATGCGACCGGGGTAGTCATTACCGATCGTCCGGTAAGTGAATATATGCCGCTTGCTCTCAACGGTGACGTGGTAGTTACGCAATATACCATGGAGGATGTTGCCAGACTCGGACTGCTGAAAATAGATTTTCTCGGTCTGCGGTATCTGACGATCATACATCGCGCGGAGGAACTCATACGTAAGAGTGTGCCCGGGTTTTCAGTCGAAAAGGTTTCATTGAATGATGAAAAAACATATCAACTGCTTCAAGAGGCTCGCACGGAGGGTGTGTTCCAGCTTGAAAGTGCCGGAATGAAAAACTTCATGAAGGAGTTAAAACCGCAGAGCTTAGAGGATGTCATCGCCGGAATTTCCCTGTATCGTCCTGGACCAATGGACTTTATTCCAAAGTATATCAAAGGAAAAAATGAGCGCGACAGTATTACTTACGAATGCAAAGAATTAGAACCGATCTTAGAGCCGACCTA
>URSI01000106.1 GCA_900550505.1 uncultured Eubacteriales bacterium | reverse complement strand
ACAATCTATCCGAAGTGATGATGAATCTGGACTTGCTTAATGCTTATCAAATGAGCATTCAACTTGCTAACCAGCACAGAGATTATTCTTTTGAGATGCTGAGAGCATTAAGCACCGCGGTCTTAAAGAACACCGGAAGCCGCTATAACACCGCATTGGGAACTTTTGATTCTTCAAAAGGCGACTTTAGGAAGGTCAATGTCAGCGCCGGCGCGTCGGGCAAGTCATATATCAATTACTCAAAAGTCGAGGGCCGGCTGAAGAAGTGGTGTTCTGAGGTAAACGAGAAACGAAAAGAATTGTTGAAATCGGAAGAAGTTTACGGCAAATATCTTTTCACTTTTGACTCTCATCTAGATTTGCTAACAATCCATCCATGGGTTGACGGCAACGGCCGGACCGCCAGGCTCGTGATGAATCAGCTGCAGTTTGAATTAGGTTTGATTCCCGCAAAGATACTCAAGGAAGACAAAGCCGAATACATTGACGCACTTATCAAAGCGAGAGAGGGTCATGATCCGTCGGTGTTTTCGTCCTTCATGATGGCTTTGCACATAAGGAATTTGCAAGCTGAGATTACAGAGTTTAAGAAATCTCAGGAGGTTTCTGAGGATAAGACAATCTTCTCCTGATCTACTCGGGTTCGGGACGCTTAAAATTGAACTACGCTATCGGCTGATTTGGACCGACGGGATTTCACCGCAATTTTCAGTTGACAGAAGGGAGATAATTTTTATGGACAACGCCCGCACGAGATACAAGAAATGGTGTTCACAGCCGGAAATGGACAGGGCTTTGGCGCTTGAGCTGAAGCAGATCGAAAACAACGACGCGGAGATAGAAGAGCGTTTCGGCGCGCCGATGAGTTTCGGTACCGCCGGGCTGCGAAGCAAAATGGGCGCCGGCATATCACGTATGAACGTATATACGGTCGCACTTACTACGCAGGCGCTCGCACAGCTGATACTCGGATCCGATGCAGCCGACCGCGGCTGCGTAATCGCCTGCGACAGCAGAAACAACTCCGAGCTGTTCGCGCGCACCGCCGCGCAGGTACTCAGCGCAAACGGTGTGAAAGCTTATATTTTTGACGAACTGCGCCCGACTCCCGAACTTTCATTTGCCGTGCTGAAGCTCGGCGCAATAGCGGGTATAAACATCACCGCTTCACACAATACCAAGGAATACAACGGCTACAAGGTGTATTGGGAAGACGGCGCGCAGCTGAGCCCTGACCACGCCCGCAAGGTTTCGGAGGCTGCTGAAAAGATCGACATATTTGACGGACCGAAAACAATCCCGTTCGAAGAAGGCATAAAAGCCGGCAGGATCATAACGATAGGAAAAGAGATAGACGAAAGCTACCTTGACGCCGTGCTCGGATGCCGCATAGTACCTGAAACCCTCCGGCGATACGGCAATGACCTGAAAATCGTTTTCACTCCGCTTCATGGCTGCGGATGGAAAGCGGTGCCGCAGGCGCTTCGGATGGCGGGAGTTTCAGATTTTGTGACCGTACCGGAGCAAATGATACCGGACGGCGGGTTCCCCACGGTAGTGAGCCCCAACCCCGAGAATCCCGAAGCTTTGGAAATGGCCATAAAGCTTGCCTCCGCGCGCGGGAGCCTGCTCGTACTCGGAACGGATCCCGACAGCGACAGAGTCGGAGCCGCCGTCCCTGCGAAAGACGGCAGTTACAAGGTGCTCTCAGGCAATCAGATGGGTGCTCTGCTTCTTGATTATATAATAAAGGAAAAGAAACGGCTCAATGCGCTTCCCGCCAATGCCTGTGCGATAAGGTCGGTCGTATCGTCCGATCTGTTCGGAGCCATTGCCCGGGCGAACGGTGTGGAACCGGTGGAAGTGCTCACCGGCTTCAAGTACATCGGTGAAAAAATAAAGGAATACGAGAAAGACGGCTCTCATACCTTTTTGCTCGGTTATGAGGAGAGTCACGGATATCTCTCCGGGACTTATGCCCGCGACAAAGATGCGGTTGCCGCCTGTCTGCTGCTTGCCGAATGCGCCTCCGCCCACCATGCCGAGGGTCGCACACTGCTCGACGCACTTGAGGAGTTATATGAAAGGTACGGATACTATGAGGAAGGCGCCGTCACCGTGACCACCGATGCAGAGGGCAGAGAAAACACGATGCGCAAGCTGCGCGTAACCGTGCCGGAAAGGATCGCCTCTTCACGGATCGTGGCGGTAAGCGATTTTCTGAAAGGCACGCGCACCGCATCGGACGGCAGGTCGGTGCCGACGGGGCTGCCGCTGACAGACATGATCCGTTTCGAGCTTGAGGACGGCAGCTTCGTAATAATCAGACCGAGCGGTACGGAGCCGAAGATCAAAGCATATATACTTGTCAAAGCGGACTCGGCGAAACGAGCTGCCGAGCTGTGCGCCGAATACACCGCCGCAGCGGCTTCAATGCTTAAAGGCACCGGAAAAATTCAAAATTAAGGCAAAAATCAAAAAATTGTACTTGAAATAGGGAAAAAAACGTGATATAATCATTCGGCTGCGGAATGAAGCGCCGCAGTAAATTCCACATAGCCCCTTAACCGCCAACAGGGTACGCAATAATGCGGATACAGCGGCAATTAGGGCTGTGACAGATAACCCAAGGAGGACGAAAATGTCAGTTATTTCAATGAAACAGCTTCTCGAAGCGGGCGTACATTTCGGTCACCCGACAAGAAAATGGAATCCGAAGATGGCTGAGTACATCTTCACGGAAAGAGGCGGCGTCTACATCATAGACCTTCAGAAGACTCTGAAGAAGGTCGAAGAGGCGTATTCCTTCGTGCGTGAAGTGGTTCAGGAGGGTGGCACCATCCTTTTCGTCGGAACGAAAAAGCAGGCGCAGGAGGCCATCAAGGACGAAGCTCTGCGCTGCGGCATGTACTATGTCAACGTACGCTGGCTCGGCGGCATGATGACCAACTACAAGACGATCAAGAAGAGCATCATCCGTCTCAAGAATCTCCGCAAGATGGAGGAAGACGGCACGTTTGATCTGCTTCCCAAGAAGGAAGTGGCGTCCCTGCAGAAAGAGATATCCAACCTCGAGAAAAATCTCGGCGGCATCAAGGACATGAACGGTCTGCCCTCATGCGTCTTTATCGTAGATCCCAAGAAAGAGCACAACGCGATAGAAGAGGCGCGCAAGCTGGGTATTCCGATAGTGGCAATAGTAGACACGAACTGTGACCCCGATGAAGTCGATTACATCATCCCCGGCAACGACGACGCCATCAGAGGCATCAAGCTCATCTCTTCGGTGCTCGCCGACGCGGTCATCGAAGCCAAGGGCGGAGTACAGCTCACCGACGGTACCGAAGAAGAGTCGGAGAGCGAAGGCGACGTTGAGTTCGTTAAGGAGGAAGAGTAAGATGGCAATAAGCGCACAGGCTGTTAAAGAACTGCGTCTCAAGACCGGCGTCGGCATGATGGAGTGCAAGAAGGCACTTGAAGCCACGAACGGCGATTTCGACGAAGCGATAAAATATCTGCGTGAAAAGGGAATTTCCGTGGCGGCCAAGAAAGCCGAGCGTATCGCCGCCGAGGGTGTCGTTGACATCATGAAGAGCGACGACGGACACACCACCGCCATGGTCGAGGTCAACGCCGAGACCGACTTTGTCGCCAAGAACGAGGGCTTCAGAGAGTTTGTACGCGGCGTACTGCGCACCCTGATCGCGCACAAGCCGGCGGATCTCGATGCGCTGCTCGCGCTCAAATATGACGGTACCGACCTGACTGTTGACGAGGAAGTAAAGCAGCAGATATTCAAGATAGGCGAAAACATCAACGTACGCCGGTTTGTCATTGTGGACGGCTTCACCGCCACATACATCCACGGCAAGGGCTCGACCGGCGTCATCGTTCTGGGTGAAGCCGCCGAAGAAAAGCCGGAGATTGCCGAAGCGCTTAAGAACTGCTGCCTGCAGATCGCAGCGATGACGCCCACCTATCTTGACAAAGAGTCCGTACCGGCTGCCGCTATCGAGCAGGAAAAGGAAATACTGATAGCGCAGATCAAGAACGATGCGCAGCATGCCAACAAGCCGCAGAACATCATCGAAAAGATGGTCACGGGCAGGATATCCAAGTTTTACGACACGAACTGTCTGCTCGAGCAGGACTATGTCAAGGACAGCTCGCTCAAGGTCGGCAAGTACCTTGAATCCGTTGCGAAGGAATGCAACGTGCCCTTTAAGGTAAAGAGCTTTGTGAAATTCGAAAAGGGCGAAGGCCTCCAGAAGAAGGAAGAGGATTTCGCTGCCGAGATAGACAAGCTCGTAAAAGGAAACTGAGTCAAATATGCACCGGGGCGGTCATTTGCGCCCCGGGATTTTTTTACCGCGGAAGGAGTATGGTGCGATGAGTATAACAAAAGCGTGGGACTGGAGCAAAAACACAGACGGCTACTGGCTCGAGCCATGTGTCGAAGCCGCTTACCTCGCAGAGCGCTGGCACGGCGCGGGCAAAACGAGATTTGCCGATATCGGCTGCGGTCTCGGCCGTCACACCGTATACATGGCCTCACACGGCTTTGAAGTCACGGCTTTCGATCTTTCGGAGCAGGCTGTAAAGCACACCGGCGAATGGGCTGCGAGAGCAGGATACACACTCAGCACCGCGGTGTGCAATATGCTCGAGCTTCCGTACGGTGACGGAGTTTTTGACTGTGCCATGGCGTACAACGTGATATACCATACCGACACGCAGGGATTTGTACGTGCATTGTCCGAGATACGGCGGGTCCTGCGTCCCGGCGGCGAGT
>URSI01000105.1 GCA_900550505.1 uncultured Eubacteriales bacterium | reverse complement strand
CCATAACGCGCATCTGTCGGCACTCCCTGTCGTGCCCCGTCATTTAAGCGATATCCGAAGCGGACGAGCCGCTCCGGATATCCTTAACTGAATTATTTGAATTTCGGTCTCGGGATGTAATGCGTATGGAGCAGCTCATGCGCCTTGTGGCTGTTCGGCTCACCGAAGAACTCGTCGTATATCTTTTTGATAGAGGGGTTCTCATGTGATTTACGCAGCTTCTTGCCGGCATCTTCACTGTACAATGCCGCAGCGCGCAGCTTTTTCGCATCCATGCTCATCTGCTGTCTTGCAGTGAGTATAGGCTGACCGCCGCCGGTCACACAGCCACCAGGGCAGCCCATGATCTCGATGAAATGATAGCTCTTTTCACCGCTCTTGACCATTTCCAAGAGTCTGGAAGCGTTGCCCGTGCCGTTCGCCACGGCCACCCTTACCTCTGTACCGCCGACGTCGACAGTTGCTTCCTTTATGCCCTCCACGCCGCGCACGGCTTCGAAGTCCACGCTTTCAAGCGTTTTACCCGTAGCTTTTTCGTACACCGTACGCAATGCGGCTTCCATGACACCGCCTGTCGCACCGAATATATCGGCAGCGCCGGTGGAATCGCCGAGCATTTCGTCAAAGCTCTCGTCATCGAGCGAGACGAAATCAATTCCGGCTTCTTTGATCATCCTCGCAAGCTCACGGGTCGTGATGACCGCGTCCACATCCGCAAGACCGTCATGAGAAAGCTCCTCACGGCGAGCCTCAAACTTCTTGGCGGTACACGGCATTACCGACACCGTATAGATCTTGGCAGGATCAATACCGTTCTTTTCCGCATAGTACGTCTTTATAACAGCACCGAGCATCTCATGCGGAGACTTGCAGCTGCTGAGGTTGGGCAGAAATTCAGGATAAAACGTCTCACAGTATTTGATCCAGCCGGGAGAGCATGATGTGATCATCGGCAGCACGCCGCCGTTCGTCAGCCTTCCCAAAAACTCGGTGCCTTCTTCCATTATCGTAAGGTCAGCGCCGAAATTGGTATCAAACACCTTATCGAATCCAAGTCTTCTGAGCGCAGCGGCAAGCTTGCCGGTGACACAGGTGCCGACAGGCATTCCGAATTCCTCACCCAGCGCAGCTCTTACCGCAGGCGCGGGCTGCACGACCACATGTTTGTCCGGGTCCGCAAGCGCGCTCCATACATCGGCGGTGCTGTCCTTTTCATGCAGTGCGCCCGTCGGGCACGCCGCGATACACTGACCGCAATTCACACAGGGCGAATCGACCAGCGACTTGTCATAAATGCATCCCACGCGCGTTTTAAATCCGCGGCGCCCGACGCCTATCGCGCCTATTTTCTGCACATCATTGCAGGCTGCAACGCAACGGCGGCAAAGTATGCATTTGCTGTTATCTCTCACGATGGAAGGACTGAGGTCATCCACCACGGACTCAGTCTTGCTTCCCTCATAGGGGTAATCTCTGACACCAAGCTCCGTGCAAAGCGTGCGGAGCTCGCAATTTCCTGCCCTGACACATGAGGTGCACTCTCTGTTATGATTCGAAAGCAGCAGCTCCAGATTTGCCTTTCTCGCTTTGCGTATTTTTTCGTTGTTTGTAGTGACCACCATTCCCTCGGTCACCGGCAGCACACATGCAGCCGCAAGGCCTCTGGTGCCGGACGCCTCAACAAGGCACATACGGCATGCGCCGATCTGATTTATGTCCTTGAGATAGCAAAGTGTCGGTATATATATCTTCGCTTCCTTTGCCGCCTCAAGCACCGTGTAATCGGCGGGCACCGTGACCTTTATGCCGTCTATGGTGATATTGACTGTATTCATTCAAATTCCTCCAGCTCACTTGACTTCTATCGCGTTGAAGCGGCACTTTTCAAGACACGCGCGACACTTGATACACTTACTCTGATCGATAACGAACGGCTTCTTTATTTCGCCGACTATCGCACCGACAGGACATACGCGCGAGCACGCAGAGCAGCCCTTGCACTTGTCCGGATCGATTACTATGCGCGAAAGTGCCTTGCATTGACCGGCAGGGCAACGCTTTTCATAAATATGAGCCTCATACTCGTCTCTGAAATATCTCAGCGTACTGATAACAGGGTTAGGTGCCGTCTGACCGAGACCGCAAAGAGCCGTAGCCTTGATATTCATTGCCAGCTCTTCGAGCCGCTCGATATCGCCGTCTTCACCCTTGCCCTTCGTTATGCGCTCAAGTATCTCGAGCATTCTCCTCGTGCCCACACGGCACGGAGTGCATTTTCCGCAGGACTCGTCCACCGTGAACTCAAGGAAGAACTTGGCGATATCCACCATGCAGTTGTCTTCGTCCATTACGATAAGACCGCCGGAGCCCATCATCGAGCCGATAGCTATGAGCGAGTCATAATCTATCGGGGTGTCGAGATGCGACGCGGGTATGCAGCCGCCGGAAGGGCCGCCGGTCTGTGCGGCCTTGAACTTCTTGCCGTTCGGGATACCGCCGCCGATATCGTATATGATCTCTCTGAGCGTCGTACCCATCGGGATCTCGACCAATCCGGTATGATTTATCTTGCCGCCCAGTGCAAACACCTTTGTGCCTTTGGATTTCTCGGTACCCATAGAGGCAAACCATTCCGGACCGTTAAGTATTATCTGAGCCACGTTGGCAAAGGTCTCGACATTGTTTATTATCGTCGGCTGCCCGAACAGGCCTTTGACCGCCGGGAACGGAGGTCTCGGACGCGGCTCGCCGCGCTTGCCTTCTATTGAAGTGAGCAGCGCCGTTTCCTCGCCGCACACAAATGCGCCTGCGCCGAAACGAAGTGTGATATCAAAATTGAATCCGGTGGAGAATATGTCCTTACCGAGCAGACCGTATTCACGTGCCTGTCTGATAGCGATCTCAAGCCGCTTTATGGCTATCGGATATTCCGCTCTGACGTAAATGTAGCCTTCGTCTGCGCCTATGGCATAACCGGCTATCGCCATCGCTTCTATGACCGCGTGCGGATCGCCTTCAAGCACCGAGCGGTCCATAAAGGCACCGGGGTCTCCTTCGTCGGCGTTACATACGACGTATTTCTTATCCGACGGCACATTCGCCGCAAAAGCCCACTTCCGTCCCGTGGGGAAACCGCCGCCGCCTCTGCCGCGCAGTCCGCTGTCGAGCACCGTCTGTATGACCTGCTCCGGCGTCATCTCAGTGAGCACCTTGCCGAGCGCGCGATAGCCGTCCATCGCTATATACTCGTCGATCTCCTCCGGATTGATAACGCCGCAGTTACGCAGCGCTATCCGCTTCTGCTTCTTATAAAATCCGGTCTCGGCGAGTGAAGTGGCTTTCACATTTTCCACGCCGGAGTCATCATATACAAGACGCTGCACCACACGTCCCTTGAGCAGATGCTCTTCCACTATCTCAGGAACGTCGTTTTCTGTTACGCTGTGATAAAAGGTACCGTCAGGGTAAACTATCATTATCGGACCAAGAGCACAAAGTCCGAAGCATCCGGTCCTTACTACCTTTATCTCCTCGTCCAGTCCCCTCTCGCTGAGCTCCTGCTCAAGCCTGGCGGCGATCTTTATGCTGCCGGAAGAGGTACATCCGGTGCCGCCGCAAATCAATACATGTGCACGAATCATTTTACGTCTCCTATATCTTCGTATTGCCTATCGTATATTCGGTAACGACCTTACCGCCTTTTATGTGTTCGGCTACTACCCGCTTTGCCTTATCGGGAGTCATCTTCACATAGGTGACCTTCTCTTTGCCCTGCTCGAACACCTCGACCACCGGTTCATACTGACAAATACCGATGCACCCGGTCTGAGACACGGTAGCCTTGTCGGAAAGCCCCTGCGAAGCGACTTCCTCAACAAGCGTAGAGAGCACCGGACGCGCGCCTGCGGCTATACCGCAAGTAGCCATGCCGACCACTATCCGCACATCTCCGCTGCCCTCACGGAGCGAAACCTTGCTTTGCATTCTTGCCTTGATGGCTGCAAGCTCTTCAAGTGATTTCATTTTTCTTCTTCCCCTTCGGATTTATGTTTGATTTTATTGTCATTGTTTAATGCATTCATACTGCTCTCTGAGGTATCCGTTCACCCACGAGAGCACCTCGGGCTCTGAAAGAGGAACGTCTCCTAACACCTCACGCAGCTGACGCGTCGAAAGCCGGACGTCTCCTTTTTCCGTATGGTGGACATATTCAAGGTCTATATCCCCCATTCCCTGAACGAGCGTTACGACCGTTGCCGTAAGATCGCCCGGCGGAGTGAAATCTATATGTTTCTTATTGAATTCCGCCCTGAGCTCAGTACCGTGAGCTTCGCCTGTTTGCGACCGGATAAACACATCGCCGCCGGTCTGGCGTGCCGCGAGAGTCAACAACGGGATCCCAAGCCCGACCTTCCTCGTAGTTCGCGTAGTCGTAAAAGGGTCTTTTACACGTGCGAGCAATTCGGGCGTCATCCCGCAGCCGTCGTCGGTGACCGTAAACGAAAACCTGTCCTCAGTTTCATTTATTTCAACGGATATCAGACTTGCCCCGGCCTTTACGGAATTCTGTACTATATCAAGTATGCTGAGTGAAAGCTCTCTCATCCGCACCGCCCCTCAGGTATTCGAACAAAAGCCGCCGCGTCTGTTCGGGAGTGTCCGACGGCGGCAATTCAAAAAAGTTGACCGGCTCGTTTATCGAACACAGGTCGTGAGCATCGGAAGAAACGACCAGTCTCATCGAAGAGAGCTTCGGAAACATGGATACATATTCGCCGAGCTTTGCCGGGTCGTTCAGCTCAAAA
>URSI01000104.1 GCA_900550505.1 uncultured Eubacteriales bacterium | reverse complement strand
TTTTTCTGCGGCGGTCAAATATAGGATTAAAATTCTGTTTCGAGTTATCGTAGAGGCACACAGGCCAATGACCTACCACTACATATTTTTCAAAACAATTGTCAGTCTCCATAAATCTGTCGTATTTCAGAAACTCAAAATAATTATGTAAACATAAGCCTTTGAGATTACCGCCGGGTATGCCGCCGTGGACAAAAATGTAATTCTGGGTCTCCAACAGTGTAGGTAAATTTCTCAAAAACTCCAATTCGGTTCTAAAATGCTTGAGTAACACGGGTTTGAACTTTATAATATCGTCAGGAGCGTTGAGGTTGACACCGCATTCACCTGCCATTTCGTCAAAAAGACATTCTCTGCCCCTTTTCCTCTGTGAGACGATATATGAAAACATTTCGTCGCCCCGTCCTTCACGCACATTCTCCAGCATATTCAGCCTTGTCAGGTCTACGTTTCCGGCAAGCACAATCACATTGTCATTTTCACTGAGTTCCATGACATAACGCAAAGTCTCTAAACTCCGGCTCCCGCGCTCAACTATGTCCCCGGCTATTACAAGCAAATCGTCTTTACAGAATCCCGCAATGTCAAGTCCGTTTTTCAGATACTCGATCTCACCGTGGATATCGCTGGTGACAAGTACCCTTTGACCCGGCAAAATATTCATATTCAGCAACCGGGGCTTATAATTGTCCATAGATACAGCACCTCCCGCCTGTATGCAACTGTTTTGACACGTTAAAGACAGCTAACTGAACATTATCTATAAAGAAATGCCGGAACTCACGGTTCCGGCATTTCTACATATGCGGTGCACAACCGCGTCATTGACACTTAAAAGCTGAACAATGAGGCTTCGGTTAGGTCTCTGCCAAGTGAACCGGAGGAGGCAGCCCAAGATTCATCCGCACCGTCGACATACTGAACATTGACAGAAAACGCAGTACCGTCACCTGCTTCCGGCGCCGAACGGCCGAGTGAATCCCAAGGCATTGTGATAATGATGACGTCATCTTTGACCACAAAGGTAAACCCTCCGTATGTCACATCATCCGCTGACTCTCCACCGGCAGCGAATGCCGATTGAGAAGTCCGATGGAGATAGTACCGTATTCCGCTATTCAATGCCAGTGTATCAGAGGCGGTTTCACCAAGACCGCTCAACCACACTTGTACAAGGTCATCTTTTCCTTCCCACCACTGTCCCTTTCCAAAGGACATGGTCTCATCATTGGTTTTCAGGAACAGATATACAGCAGCCTCATCCCAGTGAATAGCAAATTCCGGGCAATTTCCGGATGCATTCCCCTGCTTGAAACTCTTCCAGACAATCGTATCATCCACTTCAGAGCCGCCATAAACCGCAACGCCCTGATTGAACGCCTCGTCATATTCTATCGGCTTCAAAGTGGGTTCGGTCGGTGACTCCACAACCTTGCTGTCATCTGTTATGACCGCCGGTATGCTACCGGAATCGATGCTGTCGAGTTTGCGCCAGCCGGCATAGTATTCGGCATATCTGCGCATTATGAGCCGTTTGTAAAATTCGTAATCGTTATTCACTGCGCCCATTGCAAAGGTCGAAAAATAATGCGGTATGTCAAAAACGATAACTGTATTAGACGTTTTGGCTTCTATATAAAGCGATTCCACAACACATTCATAGCGTTTTGACGTACTTGTTATCTCAAAAACCTCTGCATCGTGCCAAAAATCGGCACCGGCGCGTCGCACTGCTTTTGCCCACTCATCCACATAGCTTTCGAAACTCGCATATGCCTCAGGTGTAACATAAAGAGTGGATTCGCGTCCCAGACAATCCTGCGCCGCAACGATGTCGACTACCGGGCGTTCGCCCTCAGATGCAGGCGCTATCATTCTGTAAAGATTGTCGGCGCCGGTTGAAGGTTCACCGCTACGCCAGATCGCCGGGGCAATCATTATCGTCGCATCACTGTCTATTGAACGGATATACTTGGACTGTCCTTCATAAACATAGCGACAGGCCTCTACGCCGCCTTTCAGATTAAGCCACTGATCGCACGTCTCATCCGAAAGATAATACCCGCCGAACGCCGGATGATCGCCGTACATATCGTGTATATCCTGTATTATGGCATATGAATCATTGACTATCTGTTCATATTGAGACATATTCCCTATGGGATTAGTAAAATCAGAGTCATGTATGGTTCCCAGCCACACCTTCATACCGAGCTTTTCTGCTGCATCGAGCACAGCCATGCAGAGATCTTCCGTACCATAGGTGGGGGTGTACTTATACCCCAGCGCTGTTATATTCTCACCGTTTATAAGCGTAGTCTTGGCGTTGAAGTGCGTGGAATACTGAATAACCACATACTCCATTCCGAGTTCTTTCATCCCTTTGAGCTGCAAATACCAGCTGTACTCGCTGTTCTTTGAGGAAGCATCCGCAGATCCGTTGGTTGAAAGCTGGAAGAACCCGCCTCTGACCAGCGGCAGATGCGGCTGCGAAGCGTAAACGGCAAATTCAGTGAGCTCAGCGCCGTCGGCTGAAAAACTAACGGTTACCGTCCCGGCGTCTGCCTCATCAAAATACACAAAATACGATGTTGTATCCGATACACTGAGAGCTTTGACAACTGCATTTTCAACAGCCTTTCCGTCAACAGCACATGAGATGTCGGAGAGCTTACCGCTGCGGGTATGCAGCATGACCGCGCACACATCTTCAGCGCTCACGGTGACCTCAACCGTGTTAGCTCCGTCCGCAAGGCCGACTGTCCCTATGTGCCCCATATCAGTCAACCTGTCCTCTGTGCTCCCGTTCAGTTTCGCTTCCCTGTACGCCGCAACGTTTGTGTTGCTCAACTGATTCGCTCTTGTCACGAAATCATACTCCGGCTCACTTACAGCCTCTTCGCTGCCGTATACGTATATCTCGTCAAACACTACCAGCTCGGTCGTATAAAGATATATCTTCACATACCTCGCAGATACCGTATGATTCCTTGTCACACTGTATCTGTTACCGGTATTCATTCCCCCGATAGTCGTCAGCAAAAAGCTCTGGCCAAAGTCGTTGTAGGTCTCTCCGTCCTCCGAATATCTGACACATATCCTGTCCGGAAGCGCTGTTCCCCCGTATGCGGACAACACCACCTCACTGACATTTTTTACCTCGCCCAGATCCATGGTTATCACCGCTCCGCTACGTCCGGTAACGGGGTCCGTAATGCTGCCGCCGGAACGTCCGACAAGTGCTGACGACCCATCCGTTCCAAACGTCTTACCGTCGGTCAGCTTTGGTGTGGTCTCATCCTCGGGATAGTTATTGCGTCCGGCTCCTTCCCACTCATACGATGCGCCGAGTGAAAGCAGCTTTTTCTGCGCGCTCTGCTCTCCCGTCGCCGTCACCTCCGCTATCGAAACCGTTTCTCCCTTTTCCAGCGGTATCGTGAACATGACGGACTTTGCATATACTCCACCCAGTGCGGCGGTCAGAGTTTTACCGTCATCCGAATAGCCGTCGTATTCTCCGCGATAATCCGTGAAGTTATAGCCGTCAGTAGATACGAACACGCCCACTGCGCCTTTTCTTTCATATTCCGTGAAATGTAGCGATACGCTGTCGACCCGCGTCATAAACCCGAAATCTACGTAAAATGCCGCTTCGCCGTTGTCCACGGTATACGTGTGTGAACCACCGCTCCAGTCACTGAAATTAAGGTCAAAATCGCCCCTGGAACCTATCGTAACAGCTTCAGTGATATCACCATCAGTGAGTTTTGAAAGCGAGGCATCATCGCGCACGACGATACCGTTATCATAATAGTAAGATGCGCCGAGCGCAATGTTATCTCCGACCCCTGAACCACCGGAAGAAGCAGTCTCGCTTACATTGTTAATATCATCCTTACAGGAAGTCATGGTAACAGCTCCAATCAACAGCGCCGCAAACAGCGCAGATATTTTGCGTTTCATCAAATGGGATTCTCCTTGATTTTTAATTGCGATGGATATTAAAAAGGTCTTCGTAATTTCAAAATGCTTTCTACCACAGCTCCTTTCACATCAACAACCGATCAGTTTACTTCACGCCATTGCGAGTAATACCTGACATATTCCCGCATGATCAGTCTCTTATAATACACAAACTCATCGTTTACACCACCCATGGCATATGAGGTAAAATAGTGAGGTATGTCAAAAACGATTATGTTTGCAGAGGTTTTTGCTTCGATGGCGAGTGACTCACGAATACAATCCATGCGCTTTGAAGTATATGTAACCTCAAACACCTCAGCGTCATGCCAAAAATCCGCGCCGGCGCGACGTACCGCCTTAGCCCATTCGTCGACAAATCCCTCATATGACTCATATACCTCCGGCGTAACATAAAGCGTCGCTTCTCTGCCGAGGCAATCCTGCGCCGCAACGATATCGACCACCGGTCGTTCGCTCTCGGATGCAGGCGCTATCATACGGTACAAAGCATCCGCGCCGTCTGCCGGAACACTTCCACGCCAGATAGCCGGAGCTATCATTATCGAAGCATTACTGTCTATCGAACGGATATACTTTGACTGTGCCTCATAAACATATCGACAAGCTTCTACACCACCGGCAAACGTAAGCCAGTAATCACACGTTTCATCAGTGAGATAATAACCCGCAAAAGACGGATGAGAACCATATAACTCATAAATATCTTGTATGGCCGCGTATGAATCTGCTACTACATTCTCAAAAAGTGACTGATTCTCCAACGGTTTGCTGAAATCTGCGCCTACAATCGTCCCCAGCCACACCTTCATACCGAGCTTTTCTGCTGCATCAAGTACCGAAAGGCAGACATCAACGACCCCGTATGTCGGTGTATACTTATATCCCAGTGATCTCAG
>URSI01000103.1 GCA_900550505.1 uncultured Eubacteriales bacterium | reverse complement strand
GTCGGCATGGGGGAATGACATATACGAAATTAAACGCAGCACTGAACTGACAGAAAGGCACGAAGAAAGATAATGTTTTTGGGATTTGACAGAAAACTGATACTTGAAACCGGCGAAGAGTATCCGGGAAAGGGGTTCGGCGCGGATTCGGAACGCATCTGCGAACTTGTATTCAACACATCGATGGTCGGATATCAGGAAATAATATCCGATCCGTCATACACATATCAGGCTATCGTTATGACATATCCGATCATAGGGAATTACGGCATTGCCGACGACGATTTTGAAACAATAATACCTACGGCCGGTGCGCTGATAGTCAGGGAATATAACGATCAGCCGTCTAATTTCAGGAGCAACGCCACTCTTTCGGACACTTTGAAAAAGTATGGTATCCCGGGAATATCCGGTGTCGACACCAGGATGATCGCCCGCTCCATCCGGGACCATGGTACAAGACGCGCGATGATCACGTCTGCGGATACTGACACGAAAGAGGCTGTCAAACGCATTGCCGGCAGCGCTATTCCCAAAGATGCCGTATCAAAAGTAAGCTGTCATGAATTCAGATATTTTCCGGCGCCGCATGAACGGTTCCATGTCGTCGCAATAGACTGCGGTATGAAACAGAATATCGTTCGTTCTCTCAACAGACGCGGATGCAGCGTTACGGCAGTACCGTGGTGCACGTCATCTGCGGATATTGAAAAGCTCGCGCCGGACGGGGTACTGATATCAAACGGTCCGGGGGATCCTACCGACGTGCCCGAAGTCATAAACACGGTGTCCGAGCTTCGGGGAAAGCTGCCTATGTTCGGGATATGTCTCGGGCATCAGATAATATCGCTCGCATACGGTGCACGGACATACAAACTCAAATTCGGTCATCGCGGAGGGAACCACCCGGTCCGTGATCTGACGACCGGAAAGATAGAGATAACTTCTCAGAATCACTCTTTCGCGGTACTGCCGCACAGCGCAGAGGCGGCGGGACTCGAGATCACCCATATAAATCTTCTGGACGGAACAGTGGAAGGGGTGATGTGCCGAAAAGACCGCGTTTTCGGCGTGCAGTATCATCCGGAAAGCGCACCGGGCCCGCAGGACAGCGGTCATCTTTTTGAAAGATTCGTTTCCATGATGGAGGAGGCAAAGCTCGATGCCTAAAAGGAAAGATATCAAAAAAATACTCGTTATAGGCTCGGGCCCCATAGTTGTCGGTCAGGCTGCGGAATTTGACTATGCGGGCACTCAAGCCTGCCTCGCGCTCCGCGAAGAGGGCTACGAGGTCGTGCTCGTCAACTCCAATCCGGCGACTATCATGACGGACACGAATGTGGCAGACAAGGTCTATATGGAGCCGCTCACACTGGAATATGTGGCAAAGATAATACGATATGAGCGCCCTGACGCCATCCTGCCCGGAATCGGCGGTCAGACCGGGCTCAACCTCGCCATGCAGCTTGAAAAGAAAGGCATACTCAGGGAATGCCGCGTAAAGCTGCTCGGGACTGACAGCGAAGGGATAGAGAAAGCGGAGGACCGTGAGCTGTTCAAGGAGCTGTGTCAGGAACTGGGTGAGCCGGTGCTGCCGTCGGCCATAGCTTCCACAGAAGAAGAGGCGATGAATGTTGCTTCACAAATAGGCTACCCTGTGGTGCTTCGTCCCGCTTTCACGCTCGGAGGCACCGGAGGAGGTTTTGCCGATACACCGGATGAGCTCAAAACCCTGATAGTAAACGCGCTCAGGCTCTCGCCCACTTCGCAGGTGCTTATAGAAAAGAGCATCAAAGGTTACAAAGAGATCGAATACGAGGTGATCAGAGACGCAAATGACACCGCCATAGCGGTCTGCAATATGGAAAACCTCGACCCGGTCGGCATCCATACCGGTGACAGTATAGTGGTTTGTCCCTCACAGACACTGACCAACAGAGAATATCATATGCTCCGCGACTCGGCGCTGAAGCTGATACGCGCGCTGAAAATAGAAGGCGGATGCAATGTTCAGTTTGCGCTCGACCCCTATTCCATGCAATACTATGTCATAGAAGTCAATCCGAGGGTGTCCCGTTCTTCTGCGCTCGCCTCCAAAGCGAGCGGATATCCGATAGCGAGGGTCTCGGCAAAGATCGGCGTGGGTATGACGCTTGACGAAATCCATATCGCCAACACCCCGGCGTGTTTCGAGCCCACACTCGACTATGTAGTTACCAAAATGCCGCGCTTTCCCTTTGACAAATTCACTGAAGCCAGCAACAAACTCGGCACGCAGATGAAGGCAACAGGCGAAACGATGAGCATAGGCCGGACGCCGGAAGAAAGCCTGCTGAAAGCGATACGTTCGCTCGAAACCGGGAAACACCATATATACAGCGAAAAATTTGACGATATGGAAGAGTCGTCGTTGCTCGCATATACCGCCTCATGTGCCGATGACCGTATTTTTGCGGTAGCGCAATTGCTCAGGCGGGGTTGTGACCCGGGGCGGATAAGTGCCGCCTGCGGTATAGATCTGTTCTTCATACGCCGTATTAAAAACATCACCGATGCCGAGACGGTTATAGCTTCTTCACGAGGAGATATCGACATTTTACGTCAGGCAAAGCGTATGGGCTTTTCGGACAGCGCTGTTGCGCACCTGTGGGGCATGCTCGAAACCGAAGTGTTTTCACTGCGTGAGCGGGCGGGTATTTTCCCGATATACAAGATGATAGACACGTGTGCGAGCGAATTTGACAGCTATATCCCATACTTTTACTCAACATATGAGGGCGAAAACGAATCAAAGGTCTCAGAACGTCCGAAAATAATCGTGCTCGGTTCGGGACCGATAAGGATCGGTCAGGGGGTCGAATTTGACTATTCAACCGTTAATGCCGTAAAAGCCATAAAGGAATCGGGTTTTGAAGCAATAGTCATCAACAATAACCCCGAAACGGTATCTACTGACTACACCTGCTCCGACAAGCTCTATTTCGAGCCGCTGACCGCCGAAGACGTAATGAACATCATAAGGCTCGAAAACCCCATAGGTGTCATCGCCACACTCGGAGGTCAGACGGCAGTCAACCTTGCCGCACCGCTCCGCGACAGAGGCGTAAAGATCATAGGTACCGACTGCGACGCAATAGAAAAAGCCGAAAACCGCGAAGCATTTGAGCGGCTTCTTCTGGAACTTGATATACCGCAGCCCAAAGGACGTGCCGTAACGGATATCGAAAGCGGTGTAGCCGCTGCGGAAGAGATAGGATATCCCGTTCTGGTGCGCCCCAGCTTTGTGCTCGGCGGTCGCGCCATGCAGATAGTGGCAAAGCCGGAGCACCTGCGCCGTTACCTGCGCTCTGCCGCAGAGATAGACAAAGACAAGCCGGTGCTAGTGGATCGCTACATCAGAGGAAAAGAACTTGAGGTAGATGCAATTTGTGACGGAAAATCGGTATTTGTACCGGGCATCATGGAACTCGTGGAACGCACCGGGATACATTCAGGCGACTCGATCAGCGTCTACCCTACATTCAGCATTTCCGACAAAGTAAAGCAAACGATACTGGGATATACAGAAAAACTGGGGATCGGCATCGGGATCGTAGGACTTTTCAATATCCAGTTTATCGTAGATAAAGACGACAAGGTTTACATAATAGAAGTCAACCCGCGTTCGTCCCGCACCGTGCCGTTTCTTTCAAAAGCTACGGGTTGTGACCTTGCGGGGCTTGCGGCGAAAGTAATGCTCGGCCGTTCGCTCGCGGAGCTTGGAGTAAAGGATCATTATCTCCCCGAAAGCCGGAGATACTATGTTAAAGCCCCGGCATTTTCGTTTTCGAAACTGAACGGTGTGGATGCGTATCTGTCACCGGAGATGAAATCCACCGGAGAAGCCATAGGCTACGACGACAAACTCCCGCGTGCCATGTACAAGGCGCTGATTGCCTCGGGGATGCGCTTGCAGAACTACGGCACCGTAGTAGTAACTCTTGCGGACGAAGACAAAGAAGAGGCGTTGCCGCTGGTTCGGAGATTTTACAACATGGGCTTTAACATTGAAGCCACCGCGGGCACGGCAAACTTTTTGAAGCAGCACGGTATCCGCACACGGATCCGTCGCAAGCTGAGCGAAGGCAGCGAGGAGATACTCGACTCGATACGCGCCGGATACGTCAGTTATGTTATAAACACAAGAGCCATACTATCGGGTGTGCACTACGAGGACGGCGCGGCGATACGCAGGTGTGCCAGCATGAACAACGTAACGATGCTCACATCGCTCGACACGGTAAAAGTTCTGCTTGACGTGCTTGAAGAAACAACTATGGGGATATCGACGATCGATGCCCGCAGATTTTAATACGAAAGCGTGGTAAAATATGCGCAATTACGCCGAAGAATTTGAAAACAGGACCGACTTCATACGAGAACTCGTAAAAAGCACCGGAGCAAAAGGTATAATCTACGGCAACAGCGGAGGAAAAGATTCCGCGCTTGTAGGAATCCTTTGCAAAGCCGCATGCCCGAACACATGCGGTGTCATATTGCCGTGCTCTTCCTCCCGCAATTACGGAGAGGATGCCGACGACGCGGTCGCGGTTGCCCAACAATACGGCATTGAAACCCGGACGGTAGACCTCAGCGGTCCGCGAAATGCAGTGATAACGGCACTCGGAGGCGAGGATGCTCTCAATCCCGCCGCACTGACAAACATTGCCCCGCGACTGCGGATGCTGACGCTCTATGCGATCGCGGCGAACGAAAACAGACTCGTTGCAGGCACGGGCAACCGCAGTGAGGCATATGTGGGATATTTCACTAAATGGGGCGACGGCGCTCATGACTTCAACCCCATCTCGGATCTGACGGTCACAGAGGTATACGAATTCCTCAGATTTCTCAAAGCCCCGGAGCGGATATTGACAAAAGCCCCGTCTGCCGCGCT
>URSI01000102.1 GCA_900550505.1 uncultured Eubacteriales bacterium | reverse complement strand
ATTCTCAACGCTTTTCAATCACACTATCCGGATTTCGAAAACATACCTTCGCTCTATTCACAACTGTGCATAGTGGCCGGACGGCGTATTACGGTCATCGCTCCAGGCGGCACATACGGTGCGCTTGCGCTGGGAACGGATGAGAACTGCGCGCTCCGCATACAACTTGACAATGGCGAACAAAAGACTCTGAATTCCGGGGAGATAAGTATAAGATTATGAAAAACAAAAAACTGTTTTCGATCGTTGCGGGTGCGATAATGGCTTCGCTTGTATGTATCGGCGCATTTATCAGGGTGCCGCTGCCGCTTATACCCTTTACTTTGCAGACACTTTTTGTCATGCTCTCCGGTCTGCTGCTCGGAAGCCGCACCGGAGGGTCTGCGGTATTTATTTATATGGCTGCGGGTCTTGCCGGGCTGCCGGTTTTCACCGGGGGCGGCGGGGTAGGATATATCCTGAAACCCTCGTTCGGGTACATTATCGGCTTTGTTGCAGGCGCATATGTCGCGGGTCTGATAGCCGAAAGAGGTACACTCACTTTTAAACGTGCCGTTGCGGCATGTGCGGCATCACTTGGCGTTATATATGCTCTGGGAACAGGTTATTATGTGCTGTTGACACTTTTATATTTTAACGGCACGATAGAATTGTGGCCACTCTTTCTGAATTTCGTGTTGCTCACTCTTCCCGGCGACGTACTCAAGCTTTTTGCCGCTGCAACGATCTCGGTACGTCTGAGACCGGTTCTCTCTTTCGTCACAAAGGAAAAACAAAAAACGGATATGACAACGACCGAACCTTGAACATTCACCCCAATGTTCCAAAACCGGTGAACATGGCAAAAATACATATTGCAAACGCTGTTTCCATATGGTACAATCAGCACGGTCATGAGATGTTTTTGACAGGGGGTTGCTAAAAATGCTCAAGATATCTGGACTCACTAAGACATACGGTCAAAAAAAGGCGGTCGATGATCTTTCGCTGCACATCGCTCCGGGCGAACTCTACGCTTTCATCGGCCATAACGGCGCAGGCAAAACAACGACCATAAAGGCGTGCTGCGGTATACTTAAGCCTGATTCGGGCGAAATAACCGTTGACGGGATGTCAATGTCTGCACATCCGCTCGAATGTAAATCAAAGATCGCTTACATTCCCGACAATCCCGAGCTGTATGATTACCTGACCGGGATACAATATATCGATTTTATCTCTGATATTTTCCGTGTCAGTAAAGAAGCGCGCCGTTCCGGTACCGAAAAATACGGCACCGCTTTAGGACTCACCACAGAGCTCGCGCAGCCTATAAGCTCATATTCACACGGTATGAAGCAAAAACTTGCTATAATATCGGCACTCATACATGAACCTAAGCTCATGATAATGGACGAACCGTTCGTCGGACTTGACCCGCGCTCTGCGCATACACTCAAACAGCTCATGCGCGAATTATGCGAGAGAGGCGGCGCCATCTTTTTCTCGACGCACGTACTGGAAGTGGCCGAAAAGCTGTGCGATAAGGTTGCGATAATCAAAAACGGACGACTGATACGCTCCGGTACAATGGACGAGGTAAAAGGCGACGAATCGCTGGAATCCGTATTTCTTGAACTGGAGGGCGAAAATGCTTAAGGCTCTCATTGTAAAGCAGATTCGTTTTCTGCTGCGCAGCGGTAAAAAGAACCAAAAGAAAACTTCCGCCGCAAGACCTGTACTGATCGGGGTTCTGCTCCTGTATGCGCTGGCAACATTGGGATTTGCGTTCTATATGTTCACCGCCACTCTCTGCGCAGGTATACACGCCATGGGAAATGACTGGCTGTATTTCGTATTTGTCGGGCTTGCCGCTACCGTTCTCGGCGTCATAGGAAGTGTTTTTGCGGCACAGCAGCAGCTTTACAACGCAAAAGACAACGACCTTCTGCTTGCCATGCCTATACCTCCCTCAACAATACTGATAAGCCGCATGGTCGTGCTTTATCTGCAGACGCTTCTTTTTGAAGCAGTCGTCCTCGTCCCCGCGTTCGTGGCATATTCGGTTATTGCCGCGCCCGGCACGCTGTTTTATGTGACGGCACTGCCATTCATGCTTCTGCTCACGCTTGCCGCTGTGGCTCTGTCGTGTCTGCTGGGATTTTTTGTGGCGCTGATAGTTTCGAGAATCCGCAGCAAATCGTTCTTCACTGTTTTTCTCTCTTTGCTTTTGTTAGCGGTTTATTACTTTTTTTACTTCAAGATCAACGACTATATTTCATATATCCTTGTAAATGCCGAGCAAATCGCACAACAGATAAAAAGCAGCGCCTATCCGATATATATGTTCGGTCGTGCCGGATGCGGCTCGCTGACGGACTTCGTATTGTTTGCGGTCACGATACTTTTGGTATTCGCCGCTCTCTGCGCCTTTCTCTCCCGGTTTTACTTTACCATCGTGTCACGAAAAGCAGGAACCACACAGAAGAAATACGATCTGAAAACCGTGCGTTCGGTACGTACGGCTGACGGTGCGCTTTTCAGCAGAGAACTCAAACGGTTTTTGAAATCTCCCATATACCTTCTCAACTGCGGACTGAGCTCACTTATTCTCGCGGCAGGCGCCGTTGCCGCAATTATAAAAGCGGGTGATATCAGAGCTCTGTTCACGGCCGTGCCACAGATAGCACAACACGCTCCGCTCATAGCCTGCGGTGTAGTAACGTTGGTTGCATCGCTGAATCTGGTCACCGCTCCGTCAATTTCGCTTGAAGGTCATGGCATCAGTATCCTGCAGTCTCTTCCGCTTACCGCACGTCAGATACTTTCCGCCAAACAGCGGCTCCATCTGGCGGTGACTATACCCTTCTCACTCGTCTGTTCGGCTGCGCTCGCCTATGTCACGCAGGCGGACACGGCGATGACCCTGCTCATGTTACTGCTTCCCGCGCTTTTTGTATATCTCATCGGATATATGGGGCTGTTATTCAACTTACTGTTGCCGTCATTGGACTGGACAAACGAAGCGTATGCCGTTAAACAAAGCATGAGCGTGTTATGCACACTTCTGTGCGGTTGGCTCTTGTTTTCCGTAGCGGCGATAGGCTATTTTATTAACGACGGACGCATGAGCGATATGAGCTATACTCTTATCACAGCCGCAGTCACCGTAATTATCTCACTGGTGCTTCGCAGTATTGTCATGACATACGGGGAAAAGCGCTTCGCATCGCTCTGATCAGCAAAAACGGTCGCATCATGATGATACGACCGTTTTTTTATCTTTGTGCCTGAGCAGCAAATAATATCCTATGCAAAGCGCCATATTTACGAGTCCCGAGATGGGAACCGCAAGGCTTATATGAAACATATCCGCAGACGGACCGATACTCAAAAGATACGACACGGGGATACGCACAAAAAAGGCCGAAAACAACCCCTGAGCCATCACAAAAACGGTATGCTCCCTGCCATTGAAGTACCCGAGATAACAAAAAGTCAACGGTATCATCAAATATTCGAACGAACAGCCGCGCAGATACTCCGCTGTCGCCGTGATAACCCCGTCTGTGTCACTGAAGAACGACGCAAGCACCCGCCCGCCGAAAAAAGTCATCAGAAACATGACGATACCTGCCATGAATGAGATGAGCTGTGCTGCCTTGAGTGAACGCAGCGCGCGATTCGGCTCGTTCGCGCCCATGTTCTGAGCCACAAATGCAGAAAGCGCCGACATGAATGACATGGGAACAATTGAAAGAAACGCAAACAATTTTTCGGAAATCCCTATACCGTTCGATGCTTCAAGTCCCAGCTTGTTCACAATGCCGGTTATTATCAGGAATGAAAGATTCACAAGAAGGTCCTGAAAAGCTATTGGCGACCCGACCCTGAGTATCCTTTTTACCGTGCCGCGCATTGCAAAGCTTTCTCTCGTTATCGAGAACGGAAGCGGGCGTTTCTTCATATAAACGACTGAAAATACAACGCTCATCGCCTGTGCCGCAACAGTTGCCGCTGCGGCTCCTGAAACACCCGTTTTTAACGCTCCGACTGCTACCAATACGAGATCAAGAACGATATTGACGACACACGCTATGGTGACGAATATGAAAGGAGATCTCGAGTTGCCGATTCCCCGATAAATACCGCTGATCCCATTATAAGCAGTAATAAATATCATACCCGCCGAACAGATACGCACATACGCCACGGTATCGTCAACAGCCGCACCGGGTACATTCATCAGTTCAGTTGCCGTCGGTGCAAATAAGATCATAAACACCGTGAGAAGCACAGCGCCGAGTGAAAAAAGTTTTATCTGACCTGCAACGGTACCTGCGGCGCTGACTTTATCTCCCGCGCCGACTGCCTTCCCAACGAGCACGGTAACGCCCATAGTCAGGCCGGTGATCACGACAGTGGCTGCAAGCATGATCTGACTGCCGGTAGCAACCGCAGCAGCAGCACCCTCCTCCCGGGCATAAAGCCCTACAACGGCAAGATCGACGCCGCCGTACAGTGCCTGAAGAAGCAACGAAAGCATAAGCGGAAGCGAAAACCGTATCAAAGGACCGACGATCGGCCCTTTTGTAAAATCATCTTTAACTCGCAACGTCTGTTCATCCATAACATGGCTCTCCGGATAATTTATACATCATTATTCAAATACCGCCGCAGTGTACCGGCCTGCTCGGCGGCAAATCGCTTTTAACTGACAGATCAAGGGGTTGGCACCACAAAAATAAACGGTGCCTTTAGCACCATTTATTCCACTGTGACGTGTGTCCGATTTAGATGCAAAACCGTGTGTGGCTGATTTAGATGCACGCGGATTTTGCGGAGGGTAGACTACCCCCTTGGCTATGATGGGAGTTGCACTTGACCGCTATCTTCCGGGGCGCAACGCCATGCTTGCAAACGAATCTATGTAATTATTTTTTGAGTAGCAAAAAGGACTCATAATT
>URSI01000101.1 GCA_900550505.1 uncultured Eubacteriales bacterium | reverse complement strand
CAGCTACTTTTCATCCGAGAGCAACCGAGAATATAGACAAGATTGTAGAAATAGTCAGTAAACTCGTGGAAAACGGGCACGCATATGCGGTCGACGGTGACGTTTATTTTGATACAAGCACCTTCAGCGGATACGGTAAACTTTCTCATATGCCTACCGAAGAACTCGAACACGGTGCGAGAGTCGATGTTGACGACCGCAAGCGTCATCCTATGGATTTTGCACTCTGGAAATCCAAGAAAGACGGAGAGGACAGTTGGCAGTCGCCATGGGGTGAAGGGCGACCGGGATGGCATATAGAGTGTTCGGCTATGGTAAATCGTTATCTGGGTGAAGATATCGATATTCATTGCGGGGGACAAGACCTTATATTTCCGCATCATGAGAATGAGATAGCACAGTCAGAGTGTGCGACCTGCTCGCCAATGGCAAGGTTCTGGATCCATAATGGTTATATAAACGTGGATAACCGCAAGATGTCAAAATCTCTCAATAATTTCTTCCTCGTACGCGATGCAGCCAGAGAACATGGATATCAGGCGATAAGATATTTCCTTTTAGCATCACATTACCGTTCTCCGATAAATTACACTGCTGAGATATTGGAACAATCCAAATCGGCTCTCACACGGTTGCACAACTGTGAAAAAAATATAGAATTTCGGAAAAAAGTCGCTCCCGATGGCGATATAGGCGCATTTGAAGCTTCTCTCGGTAAGATTAGGCAATTAAAATCGGACTTTATTGACAATATGGAAGATGATTTTAATACTGCCGGCGCTATTGGTGTGCTGTTTGATATTGCACATGAGCTCAATGCTTCATTAAATCAAGGTGATTGCCCTAAATCGTACCTTGAACAAGCCGGCGGAATATATAAAGAATTGCTCCATCTACTCGGCTTGGATGACAATGACAGTATAGATGATTCAGGAGAAACGACGGATCCTGAGATAGAAGCACTGGTCGCCGAAAGGGCGAAGGCAAAGAAAGAAAAGAATTATGCACGTGCCGACGAGATCAGAGAGCAGCTTAAAGCGCGGGGCATACTTCTTGAAGACACACAGCAGGGGACAAAATGGAAGAGAGCCTGAGCAGGGAAGTAGTGATCAGCAAATATTCGTCAGCGGCTCTTGCGTATATAGGCGATGCTCTCATAGAGCTACTGATACGTCGTGAACTTATAGGAGACGGCGATATACCGAGCCGCGTGATGACCCAACGGGCTCAAAAGCTTGTTTGTGCCACCCGTCAGAGCGATGCCGTGGAGACGCTGCTGCCGCTTCTTGATGACCAGGAGACATCAGTGTATAAGCGCGGCAGGAACATGAAAAACGGGAGTGTGCCGCGTCACGCGACCCCCGCACAGTACGCACGCGCTTCAGGTTTTGAATGTGTGTTTGGCTTTCTCCATCTTACAGGCAATGATGAACGGGCGTACGAGCTGTTTAAAAAGTGCTATATGGATGAATTGAGAGAGGGTGACAGTCAATGAGAGAATTGTCTCATCTTGAAAATGAGATATATCGTTATATCAGCGAAAGTATTGAGGCAGATGGGTTTGCGCCCTCGGTTCGCGATATTTGCGCCGCGCTCGGTATCAAATCGACTTCAACAGCACATGCTTATATTGATAAACTGGTGGATAAAGGTCTTGTAGTAAAGAAAAACGGAAAGAGCCGCGCTATCAGCATAGAGCATTATACGGCTGACAAAAAAGACCGTACGCTTCGTGTACCTATATTGGGGCGTGTGCCCGCGGGGCAACCGCTTTTAGCCGTTGAGAATTATGACGGATACATTGATTTTCCTCTCTCCATGACTCATGGTGAAAGCGGCGTTTTCGCTCTTCGGGTCGTTGGTACCAGCATGATTGAAGCAGGGATTCTTGACGGAGATATCGTCGTGGTTCAAAGCTGCAGTTATGCCGACAACGGCCAGATCGTGGTCGCACTCATCAATGATGAAGCAACAGTTAAACGATTTTACCGTGAAGATGGCGGATTCAGGCTTCAGCCGGAGAACAGTAACATGGATCCGATTTATGTAAAAGAACTTACTCTCCTCGGCAAGGTGATAGCAAATTTCAGATTTTACTGAAAATGTACATATGAGATGAAAAAAGCTATTGACAATTAGCTGCTGATGTGGTATGCTACTCGTTGCGTGAGGCGAATTGATGTACTTCGGCGAGCGCTGCGATCCATTAGCTCAGTCGGTAGAGCACTTGACTTTTAATCAAGGGGTCCGGAGTTCGAGTCTCCGATGGATCACCAAGCAGAACCCGGAGCTGTTTTGTGCTCCGGGCTCTGTTTTTAACAAGCCGGTATACGAGCCTTTTGATTGCTGATTTTTCCGTACCCGCTTGACATTCAGTGAGCGGCTTGCACTACAAGTCGTTTTTTGTTTATGTTTGGTGATACTGATGAGAATAGGAACGTGATGAAAACACACATTACCACACAACCGGAAAATGATTTTACAATCGGAAGCGTTTCCGGACATATAATCAAGCTCGCCGTACCGATGACAATCGCTCAGCTTGTTCAAATACTTTACAATATTGTCGACCGCGTGTATATAGGACATTTAAAAATAGACGGCGAGTCGACTTTTCTTGCTCTTACCGGTCTTGGACTTACTTTTCCAATCGTAATGATCGTCACGGCATTTACAAATCTGTTTGGTACCGGCGGAGCACCACTGTTTTCAATTGCGCGTGGGCGACAAGACGATGAACGGGCAGAAAAGCTTATGGGGTGCACATTTTTTATGCTTGCTGTTTCTGCCATTGGCGTCATGGGCATCTGTTACTGGTTTATGGAGCCGGTGCTGTATTTGTTTGGCGCCAGCGATGCAAGTTATCCTTTTGCGGCACAATATTTACGCATATATTTGTTAGGGACACCGTTTACCATGATAGCTACCGGTATGAACGGGTTTATAAACGCACAAGGATTTGCAAGGACAGGCATGACGACTGTTATGATCGGCGCGCTTGCGAACATATTGCTTGATCCTGTCTTCATCTTCGGATTAGGCATGGGCGTTTCCGGGGCGGCGCTCGCAACCGTTATTTCTCAAATAATTTCCGCGGTATGGGTATTTTTCTTTCTGTGCGGAAAAAGGCCGCAGCTTAGATTGAAAAGGCGTTACGCAAGGTTAGATACAACGCTTATCGGAGACATTACACGTTTAGGACTCGCCGGGTTCATCATGTCCGCCACTAACGGTGCGGTCAATATTGCATGCAATTCAACACTGCGTAATTTCGGCGGAGATATTTATGTTGGCATCATGACAGTTCTGTCGTCAGTCAGGGATGTCGTATCGATGCCTGTGCAGGGTTTAACGAGCGGATCGCAGCCTGTTATAGGGTATAATTTCGGAGCAGGCAGATTTGACAGGGTACGTCGTGCAGTTATCTTCGTAACACTCGTCAGCGTAAGCTATATGCTCATTGCATGGGCGCTGCTCTTTGTTTTCCCGCAGGAAATAATGAGTGTTTTCAATTCCGATACGCAGCTTATCGAAGACGGCGCACCGTTTTTGCATATATATTTCTTCGGATTTTTTATGATGGCATTTATGTTTGCCGCGCAATCGACCTACGTAGGCTTGGGCATGTCAAAGCAGGCGGTTTTCTTTTCTCTTCTGCGGAAGATCGTCATCGTAGTGCCGTTGACACTATTTCTGCCGTTGATACCTTCTCTCGGTGTGTCAGGCGTTTTTCTTGCAGAGCCAATATCTAACTTCCTCGGAGCTTCTGCTTCATATTTAGCAATGATGTTTTATCTGAAGAAGCTATTGATCCGTAGTGTACCTGAACGCGAAGTTTAAAAATACCACTCATTATACAAACATTATAGGCGATATTTTATGTGATACAGGAAGGCGGTGAAAAATCACAATGCTTTTGAAATGCGATAATATATCTGTTTCGTATGATGGAAGAACGGTCGTGAAAGACGTCTCGTTTTGTCTGAACGAAGGCGAGTATGTGTGCATCGTAGGAGAAAACGGATCCGGAAAAACTACACTGATGAAAGCACTTCTCGGATTAGTGGCAATTGATTCCGGTCGTATAACATATGATAAAATAGCCAAAGATGAAATAGGATACCTGCCCCAAAAGCTTTCTGTAAGTTCAGATTTTCCTGCTTCCGTAAATGAAATTGTCCTCTCGGGCTGTGCCTGCCGAAAAGTAATTCCTTTTTTGACAAAAGACGATAAGTGCAGAGCGGAAGACGCATTGCACTTGTTAGGATTGGAAAACCTAAGAAATCGTTCGTTTGCCGAGCTTTCGGGAGGGCAGCAGCAGCGTGTTTTGCTTGCTCGTGCAATTTGTGCCGCTCGAAAACTGATAATGCTTGATGAACCGATAACGAGTCTGGATGCAAAATCCAGTGCAGACTTTTACGAAGTGCTTGAACATATGAATAAAGAACACGGAATATCCGTGCTAATGGTGTCACACGATGTTTCAAGTGCTGTACGCTATGCCGGCAAAATACTTCACATGAAGACAAGCGCTGCATTTTTCGGTTCGGTAGATGATTACATATCCACAGGCATATATAAATCTTTCTCAGGAGCAACCGACCATGGAAAAACTGATTGAACCTTTTGCATATTCGTTCATGATGAGAGCATTCATAGTCGGGCTCATCGTCTCACTTTGTTCGTCATTACTCGGTGTGGTGCTCGTTCTGAAAAGATACTCGATGATAGGCGACGGCCTTTCCCATGCAGGTTTTGGAATATTGGCTGTAGCCACCGCACTTAATATAGCACCTCTCTATGTCTCACTATTCGGTGTTATGCTTTGCGCATGCTTCATAATGCTACTAAATGAACGATCAAAGTTTAAAGGTGACGCGTTGACGGCACTGATTTCTACCGGAGCTCTGGCGGTAGGCATATTGGTCTCTTCGTTCGGGCGAGGTTCAAATATCGATCCCAACAGCTACCTTTTCGGCAGTATCCTGTCAACAACAAACAGCGACGTGGCTTTGAGT
>URSI01000100.1 GCA_900550505.1 uncultured Eubacteriales bacterium | reverse complement strand
CAGACTCGGCATACACTGTCACAACGACTGCGGACTTGCCGTTGCGAATTCGCTCACTGCGGTGCGCGGCGGTGCGTGTCATGTGCAGGGGACTTTTTGCGGGATAGGTGAACGTTGCGGCAACGCCGACCTTTGCGTTGTCATACCGGACCTTCAGCTCAAGCTTTCATACGACGTGTTGCCGAAAGATAAACTTTGTCTCCTTGCATCGACGGCGCGTGCGGTGGCGGATTTTGCCAACATAAGCTTTAACGAACGCACTCCTTATGTGGGACAGTTCGCGTTTTCGCATAAAGCAGGAATGCATATCGACGGGTTTTTGAAAGAACCTCATTCCTTTGAGCATATATCGCCGGAGTGTGTCGGAAACAGACGCAGGCTGCTGCTTTCCGGTTTGGCGGGCAGGGCGGCGGTGGCGGACAGGCTCACGGCACTGTGTCCCGATGTGACGAAGGATTCCGATATCGTTGAGAAGCTGTTGGAGAGGATAAAAAAAGCCGAGGCGGCAGGGTATCAGTACGACAATTCCGACGGTTCACTGATGCTGCTCCTGCTGGATGCTCTCGGCAGACGGAAAAAATATTTTGAGTTGCTGGATTTCAAAGTGGTGCTCAGCGATCCCACAAGCGATGCGCCGACTGCGGCGCTGATAAAGATAAAGGTCGGCGATACCACGGCGCTTGAGGCGGACGAAGGAAGCGGACCCGTGAACGCCATGGATAAGGCGCTGAGAAAGGCTCTTGAGCATTTTTACCCGCAGCTGAAGACCGTACGCCTTGCTGACTACCGTGTCAGGGTAATCGACCCTGCCGACGCTACGAATGCCCGTGTGAGGGTGTTGATAGACAGCACGGATTCCAAGAGCTCATGGCGCACCATCGGCGTTTCCCGTGACATAATCGAGGCGAGCTGGGAAGCGCTGTGCGAATCGTTTGATTACAAGCTCTCGCAGCTTGACGGACTGCTGTAAGGAATTTCGGCGTTCAGGTCTTGCTGAAGTGCATGACGAGTGAATGAGGCAGCACTTTGGCAAGCAGTCTGTACAATTTGTAGAAACCGCGAGGGGTGCAGACGCCGCGGTTCTTTTGAGAGGTGCGCAGCGCTTCGGCGGCAACGGCGGCGGGATCGCAGCGTGGAAGCGTATCGAACGTGTGCGAAGTGCCCTTTCCGATCCCTGCGGCAGGCAGGAATTCGGTTTCCATCGGTCCGGGACATACTGCAAGCACGTTTATACCTTTTTTGCGCAGTTCGAATCTCAGCGCACGTGAAAAACTGAGTACGTATGCTTTTGTAGAACAATAGACCGCCATACGGGGGTTGGGTGCAAAGGCTGCAATGCTGCATACATTTATCACTTTTGAGCCGGAGCGCATAAAAGGCAGCAGAGTACCTGTTACCGAGGTGAGCGCCCGACAGTTCAGATCTATGCATTCACATTGACGTTCGTTATCAAGTGAGTCGAAGTCACCTAAGAGCCCGAAGCCGGCGTTGTTTATGAGAAGAGAGACTTCAGCACCTGTTTCCGACAGTCTGTTGTGCAGTTTGGAATCACTGTCACGTGCGCTGAGGTCGAGGGGAAACGGCATTGCTCGAGGACCGAGGTCGGCAGCGATCCGGTCAAGATTTTCGCGTCGCCGTGCTATCATCCACACTTCGTCTATTTCTTTGCAGCCGGATATAATGGCTTTGACGAACTCGGTCCCCAGTCCCGAAGAGGCACCGGTCACGACAGCTACTTTCATATTTGAACTCCTTTCGTGGGTAACGATATTTTTTTAGCAGTAAAGGATATTATACGTCCCGGCCGGCGTCATGTCAACATCAATAAAGTCCTGTCGGTTTGGTGAGAGGTTGTTTGCAGCGCAGAAAACGAAAACTCAAGCAATATTGCGATAAAAGACTATAAGGAAGTGTTTTAATGAAATTCCCTGTGGCATTGCAGCTTTATTCAGTCCGCAACGAGGCGGAAAAAGATTTTGAAGCGACCCTTTTCAAGGTGGGAAAAATGGGATATGACGGTGTTGAGTATGCCGGACTTCACGGTTACAGTGCCGGGAAGGTGGCAGCCATGACCGCGAATGCCGGCTTGACCCCGCTGTCCGCACACGTGCCGATAGACGATCTGTGCGCGGATCCCGAAGGGCAGATAGCTCTTTACAAAGCCGTGGGATGCCGTTACATAGCGGTACCGTACCTTATGCCTGAACGCCGTCCCGGTACTCCGGGATTTGAGAAAACGATAGAAGATATACGGATCATAGGTGCCGAGGCAAAAAAGCAGGGTATCATATTGCTCTACCACAATCATGACTTCGAGTTTGATAAAGTCGGCGATATGTATGCGCTGGATATGCTTTACAGCAAAGTCGGTGCCGAACTGCTCCAGACGGAGCTTGATACCTGCTGGGTGAACGTCGGCGGAGAGGATCCGGCAGAGTATATACGCAAGTATAAGGGCAGGGCACCGGTAGTTCATCTGAAGGATTTTTACATGACATCCCGTGACGGCGGTGCGCTTTATGAACTTATCGGCGTTGAGAGTGAGGGCAAAAAGGCAGACCGGAGCAGTTTTGAGTTCCGTGCGGTCGGCAGCGGTGTGCAGAATATACCGGGTATCATAGCAGCCGCAGAGTATTCCGGCAGCCGGTGGCTGGTAGTCGAGCAGGACGAGCCCTCGCAGGGACACACGCCGCTTGAGTGCGCCGAAATAAGCATCAAATACCTCAGGTCTCTCTGAGTATATGCATTTTTCGGAATTTATACTTGATTTTTTCACATATATGTGATATCATGACCTTTCGGACAGGTGTGACTTGTCCGTATAAAAAACATAAGTCCGGCTGATGCCGGCACGGAGTTTGTAATGAGCAAGAAGTACACCCCATTTGAGATCAAACGACAGTTGATAGCGGCATTGGTAGTGGTTGCTCTGCTTTTGGGCATTATAGTTACGGTTGTGGTTTCGTATACTTTCAACCGTTCGTCGCTGTTTAAAGATCAGGATTTTGCCCGGGCCATTGCGGAGGCGCTTGACGTGCACGCCAAAGACCTTACGCCTGAGATGCTTGAGCAGTATGACAGCCTTACCTTTTATGTCGACATCGGTTTTGCTCCGGTAGGCAGCAACTCGGTATACAGCGTTTACGCTATACCGACCATAGTGCTCGGCCTTCCTGAGTATACCGACGAATTGATAGCTGCGCTGGACGCGCCCGAAGAGGACGAGGAAGACGAGGAAGAAGATCAGGACGAGGAGACGGGTGACGAATCCGGCGACGAGAGTTTGTCGGGCGGTGAGCCTGTCGACGAATCGACGGATGAATCTTCGGACGAATCCGAGGCTCAGGAGGAAGAAGAAAAGAATTACCTCGCGGTCTACTACCAGCTCAAGAATTTGGACGATGTACATCTTTTCAAGAATCTGCGCATACTCTCCGCGCTTGACTATTCGAACATATACAGTATGCGCCAATTACTATTCGCAGATGTATGCGACGTACGGTATGTCGGACGGTTCGTCGGTGGACGTTGATTCGGTGATAAGTACAGTCAGACTGAGTGAGGTCTCGACGCTTGAACCGCTTAAGGGGCTGACCAAGCTTGAGGTCATAGCACTCGAATACAGCGGTTTGGGTACTCTTGACGGTATAAATGAGTTTAAATCGCTTAGATATCTTGATGTCAGCGGCTCACGTCTCAGGACTCTGAGCGGTGTAGAGGACTGTAAGTCGCTCGAAGGAGTGTATGCTGCTTCGACGCATATCACCGATATCTCTCCGCTAACCGAACTGCCTTCACTCAAAGCGCTTGACCTTGAGGGGGACGAAATAGCTGATTTTGCACCGCTTTCTTCGCTGACTGCACTGACTTCGCTGTCGCTGGTCAATACGGGCATCAAAGACACTTCTGTACTGTCATCGCTTTCCGCACTGGAAACGCTTTCTCTGGCGCAGAATGAACTCGAATCGCTTCCGGGACTTGATAAGCTTTCCGCTATCAAAGAGCTGTTCATTTACGGGAACAAGCTTACCGACCTGGATGACATAGCGTCATTGACAACTCTCAAAGAGCTCTATGCATACGAGAACAGCCTTGAGAATATCGACGGTATAAAAGGACTTGAAAAGCTGAAAACTCTCGCTTTGAGCGACAATAAGCTCACCACGTTGGAGGCTCTTGCTGAGCTTGTAAAACTTGAGAGTCTTGATGTGAGCAACAATGAGCTTACCGATCTTAAAGGACTTGAAAAGCTCGAGAAGCTTCAGTCTCTTGCTGCCGCAGAAAACAAAATAGAGGACATCACGGCACTCGGCAAATATCCTGACATGACATCTATCGATTTGAGCAATAACCTTATTACTTCGCTTGAGGGACTGGAAGACGCATTTGATGAGGAAACGATCGCGACTATCAATCTTGACGGCAACGATGATATCGAAGATTGGTCGCCTCTGGATAAATATGAGGATGCGTCAGTGATAGGTCGTCCTTCGGATTATGAGCCGGAGGAAGATGAATCAGGGGACGAGTCAAAAGACGAGTCCACCGACGAATCAGCTGATGAATCGGCTGATGAATCGGCTGATGAATCGGCTGATGAGTCTGAACAGACTTCCGACAGCGATGAATCCGTGACGGATGAATCAGAGGCTTGAGCGGCGCTCTGAGACATTCGAGAACAGCAACAATGTTGCTCGTAAAACAGAACACATCTTTCGTTAAGAAAGGGTTTTGTCGGAGGACAAAACCCTCAGACTGTAAACAAAGCAGGTTGTTTCAAGCGAAGCAACCTGCTTTTCTCATTTCAAAATTCACATTAAAAAAAAGAGAGTTAAAATGGACCGAAAAACGTTCAGTATTGGGTCATTTCCGTCTCTTTGATGCAGGATTTCCACTAACTTTTTAAGATTTAGACATGCAAAAGTCTTGCACGTTAAGGACAGCTATGTATCGTTATGGATTCGTCGTTATGGTTTTTGTTGAAATTTAATTTTGGCGCATTGTAAAATGAACCTGCAATAGTAAGAAAACAGAAA